>NZ_JBFBEA010000029.1:0-108648 GCF_040683495.1 Streptomyces sp. NPDC093544
GCAGCATCAACGGCTCCCTGGAATGCGACGGGAAGAACCCCGCGCAGGTCCAGAGCCGCGTCGACGCCTACAACCGCTTCGTCGGCATCCTCGGCACCACCGCCGGCGCCAACCTCTACTGCTGACGTCGGCCAGGTCGGCGGCAGCGAACCCACGAACGGCAACCTGAACACGTACACCTGTCCGTAGATCCTGTGCGAAGCTGCCGCGATGACCTCAGCGAAGATCACCACGGCAGCCGCGGGCACCTGGAAACTCGGAGATCTGCCCGTCAACCGCATCGGACTCGGCGCGATGCGGCTGACGGGCAGTGCGGCCTTTCATCTGGGCACGCCGAGCGACCGCGCACGCTCGATCGCTGTGCTACGGCGCGCGATCGAGCTGGGCGTCAATCACATCGACACCGCAGCCTTCTACTTCTCGTCGCTGCGCTCCGCGAACGAACTGATCAACAGCGCGCTCGCCCCGTACCCGGACGACCTGGTCATCGCCACGAAGGTCGGGCCGCACCGCGAGTACTCGGGGGAGTGGGGCACCGCCGCCAGGCCGGACCAACTGCGCGGCCAGGTCGAGGAGAACCTGCGGCAGCTCGGCCGCGACCATCTCGACTTGGGTACCTCCGCCGGATGCGGCAGGACTCCATCGCCGAGCACTTCGGGGCGCTGGCCGAGCTGCGCGACGCGGGCCTGATCCGGCACCTCGCCATCTCCGACGTCGAATCCGGGCACCTCGCCGAAGCGCAGGCCATCGCACCGGTGGTGAGCGTGCAGAACAAGTACGGCCTCGACTTCGCGGACCCCGAGACCGATGCCCTTCTGCGAGTCTGCGGCGAACAGGGCATCGCGTTCGTGCCCTTCTTCGCGATCGCGGGCAAGGGCGGCGCACAGGGCGCGAGCGGCGCCGACGACGGCGAAGTGCTCGCCGTCGCGCGTGCGCACGGTGTGACCCCGGCACAGGTCCGGCTCGCCTGGACACTGCGGCAGGGCCCGCACGTGCTCGCCATCCCCGGCACCGGCAACCCGGACCACCTCGCGGAGAACGTGGCCGCGGGCGCGCTCCGGCTCACCGACGACGAAACCTCCCGCCTCGACGCGCGCCACACGCGAGGGGAATGAGAGCGAAGCCGGTTCTCAGGAGCGGGTTTCTCGGGGACCCGCCACAGGAGTGCCAGGTGCGCCGAGCCGCAAGCCGTCGATGACCAGGTCGAGGAGGCGGGCCACACGCGCCTCCCCCTCCTCGCCGGGGCCGGTCCGCCACAGGAATCCCAGCATCAGCAGTACGTCGTCGGGGTCGACGCCGGGGCGGATGCTGCCGTCCTTCTCGCAGGCGCGCAGCAACAGGGTGACCGCGCCGATGACGGCTCCGTAGATCTCACCCGCGAGGCCGTCGTCGGTGAGGGAGTGCAGGATGTCCGACACGCCGTGCTTGACCCGCCCGTAGTACGCGAGCCGGTCGAACCACAGGCGCAGCGCCTCCAGTGGCGGGTGGTCCTCCAGCAACTCCGGGGCGTACGCGGCGAGTTGCTCGACCTCGTGGCGGTAGACCGCCAGAATCAGTGCCTCGCGGGTGGGGAAGTGCCGGTAGAGAGTCCCCGGGCCGACGCCCGCCTTCTTGGCGATGGAGTTGAGCGAGGCGTCGGGGGCGGCCGTGAACGCGTCGCGTGCGACCTCGATGATGCGGGCGCGGTTCTGTCGCGCATCCGCCCGCACGGGCTCGTTCCGCTGCTCGGCCATGCCGCCGCTCCGTCCTTCCGCCAGACATCGCTTGCGTACCGGAGACCTCTCCGTTACTGTCGAAAAGCGATCCGGAGACCTCTCCGGTAATCCTGAGCATACGTGGCGGAGGCGGTAGGCACATGAAGGTCGTGCTCTTCGGAGCGAGCGGCATGATCGGGCACGGGGTTCTGCGGGCATGCCTGGACGACGCCGGTGTCGAGAGCGTCATCGCGGTCGTCCGGCGCCCGCTCGCCGTCCAGCACCCCAAGCTTCACGAGGTCGTCCCCGCGGACTTCACCGACCTCACCGACGTGGCCACCTCCTTCGACGGCACAGACGCCTGCTTTTTCTGCCTGGGCGCCCCTTCGGCCGGGCTCACCGAGGCGGAGTACACACGCGTCACCCACGACTACGCCCTCGCGGCGGCCCACGCACTGCTGCCGCTGAACGACGAGCTGACCTTCGTCTATGTCTCCGGAGCCGGCTCGGACAGCGCGAGCACCACGATGTGGGCGCGGGTCAAGGGCCGCACCGAGGACGCACTGCTGGCCCTGCCGTTCCACGCGTACATCTTCCGGCCTGCCTACATCCGGCCCCGCCAGGGCGCCCGCCCCGGGACCCGCTCCTACCGGCTGATGTACGCCGCCACCTCCTGGCTCTACCCCTTGCTGCGCCGCATCTTCCCGAAGCACACGACCACGACCGACACGCTGGGGCGCGCCATGCTCGGGGTGACACGACTGAAGGGGCGAGGACCGCGCGTTCTCGCCAGCACGGAGATCAACGACCTCGGTGCCCTGCCCCTCGCGGAGGGGAAGTCATGACCGGAACCGTTCTGGTGACCGGCGGCACCGGATTCGTCGCCGGCTGGTGCATCGTCGAACTGCTCCGACAGGGATACGAGGTGCGCACCACGGTGCGCGGTCCGTCCCGTGAGGCAGCCGTACTGGCAGCCGTCTCCACCGAGGTTGACCCGGCGGGCCGCCTGGGTTTCGCCGTCGCGGATCTGACGTCGGACAAGGGCTGGGCCGAGGCGGTCGCGGGCTGCGAGTACGTCCTGCATGTGGCCTCGCCGCTGGGCGCGGACGCGCCGAAGGACCCGGACGCCTTGATGGCTCCGGCCCGGGACGGGGCCCTGCGTGTACTGCGCGCCGCGACGGACGCGGGGGTGCGGCGCGTGGTCATGACGTCCGCGTGCGCCGCCGCGACCCCGCCCCTGGCCGCTCCGGACAGCGTCAGCGACGAAACCCGCTGGACCGACACCGACGACCCGACCCTGACCGCGTACCGGAAGTCGAAAGCCGTCGCGGAACAGGCCGCCTGGCAGTACATGCGGGACCACGAGGGACCGACCACGCTGGCCACGGTTCTGCCGGGAGCGGTCTTCGGACCGCTGCTCGACGCGGCGAACCGGGGCTCGGTGCAGGTGATCGAGCGGCTGCTGAGCGGTCAGTTGCCCGGGACACCTCGGATCGGTTTCGAGGTCGTCGACGTCCGTGACCTCGCCGACCTCCACGTACGCGCCATGACCTCACCGGCAGCGGCGGGGCAGCGTTTCATCGCTGCCGGGGAGTTCCTCTGGATGGCCGACATCGCACAGGTGCTGCGCGCCGCGCTCGGCGACGCGGCGGGGAAGGTGCCCACGCGGAAACTCCCCGACTTCGTGGTCCGCCTCCTGGCGCGCTTCGACCCGGGAGTTCGCGCGGTCGCGCCCTACCTGGGACGCAGGCATCTGCATTCCGCCGACAAGGCGCGGCAGACGCTGGCGTGGCAGCCGCGCCCAGCCGCCGAGACCATCACCGACTGCGCGCGGAGCCTTTCCGCCCACCAGGTGACGTAGTCGGCCCCAGCCGTGGCGAGCGACGCCTCCCGATGGTCGCTGTCTGTTGACGATCATCGGTAATCAGCGGACGGGAGTACATGGCGGCGCAGCAGTGTCGTGGCGATGGCGACCTGGGCGGGCTCCAGCGCGTTTTCGCCGTCCTCGATGTCCCACAACGCGTTCTGCAGCACCCGGCCGAGTGTCCAGCCGGTCGCCCGCCGCCGGTCCAGGGCGAGCACCTCGGTCAGCACGTCGAAGCGGCGGAGCACCGCGCGGGGCACGTCTCCGGTGGCCACTACCTCGCTCCACCGGTTGTCCACCCCGGGGAGCAGGTCGAAACCGGGGTCGCCTGCGAGCGGTTCGGGATCGATGGCCAACCATGGTTCGCGCTGCCCGGCGAGGATGTTGTCGTAGTGCAGGTCCCAGTGCAGCAGGCGGTCGCCGGGCTCGTCGATCAGCTCGGCCACGGCGGACGCGCAGGTACGCACGAGCCGTTGCTCGTCCGGGTTCCGCAGATGCGGCACCGCGCGTGGCACCTGGTCGAGCATCGCGGTGGCGATGTCGGCCAGGTGCCGCAGGCCCTTGGGCGCGGGCACCGCGACAAGACGTGCCAGCAACTCGGCCAGGATCTGCATGGCGGTGGTGTCGTCGGCCACCGCCGACAGCGGGCGCGTCGCGTCCAGCCGTTCCAGCAGCTGGGTGCTGCTGTCCGGGTCGTGGTCGAGCAGGCGTACCGCGCCGTTGCCGTTCCACGCCCGCAGACCGGTGGCCACCCCGGCGTTCTCCTCACCGGCCGGCTGGAGCTTGAGCACGGAGGCCATGCCGTCCGCGCGGATCACCGGCAGTACGAGCGAGGCCATGCCGTGCCCGGCAGGACCGTCCGGCCGCAGCTCCCAACGGTCCAGGAAGTCCGCGACCAACCCGGACAACGCGGCCAGCCACGCGCGCCCGGGCGCATCGTCGGGCTTGCCGTACGACGCGACAAGCGCATCGGGGACGTCGACGGAAAACGACGCGTTCATGTTCGCTATCTCCTTCGTGGGCTCCGGATGCGGCGCAATGACACGAAGGAGTTCAGGCGGTGCCCGGCTGCCGGGCAGGTGCCTACGCATACCGCCGGTGTATCGAGACCGATCACGCCGTCCCCAGCGGAATCGGGGCCGGCACCACACGCGTGAATCGGCAGCGCCCAGCTCCGGAAGCAGGGGCCTGGAGGCTCAGCCCAGCTGCTCGTGCAGGAAGGCCACCGTGCTCTGCCACGCCTGTGCGGCCGACTTGGGGTCGTACACGCTCGGGCGTCCGTCGTTGAAGAAGGCGTGCTGGGCGGGGTACAGGCGGATGTCCGGGGTGATGCCGGACTGCCGCTGGATCGCCTCGGTCATCTGCTCCAGGCCCTCCTTCGGGATGCTCGCGTCGAGTTCGCCGTAGTGGCCCTGGATCTGTGCCTTGAGGCCGGAGAAGTCGCTCTCATCGGCCGGGATCCCGCCGTAGAACGGCACCGCCGCACTGACGCGCTGGTCCACCGAGGCGAGGCGGAGGACGAAGCCGCCGCCCATGCAGAAGCCGACCGAGCCCACCGTGGCGGAGGTGACCTCGGGCATCCCGAGAAGGTGGTCGACCGCGCCGGAGAGCAGCTCGACGCCGTGCGACACCGGCAGCTCCTTCACCATCCGCAGCGCTTCGTCGCGCTCGTGGGCGACATTGCCGCCGTACAGGTCCGGTGCGAGAGCCACGAATCCCTCCGCCGCCAGCCGGTCGGTGACGTTCGCGATGTGATCGGTGAGGCCCCACCACTCCTGGATGACGATGACACCAGGCCCCTGCCCGGAGGGCGGCAGCGCCAGATAGCCGTGCGCGGTGGTCCCGGCGCTGGAGAACGTCACGTTCTGATGGGCGGGGGCTCCGGTCGACTTCGGCAGCTCGGACATGGCACTCAACTCCTGTGGGGGCAGCGTCAAGTGGGGCACGGCGGGACCGGCCCCCAGTCGATCTCCACCATGCCACGGGTGCCCGTGGTGCTTCCTCCCGGCTCGTACGGCTTGACCCGGCGTTGACGAGGAGGGCGGTCATGGCTTTGGCCCGCGTTCATCACGCACTCCTCCGGCTTCAGCGGCGGAGTCGGCAGCGGGATGCCGTACGCTACGTGTTACGTATAACCCCGGAGTCCGCGGAGGGACCCTGATGAGACGCGTCGCCCTGGTCACTCTCGTCGTCGACGACTACGACGAGGCGATCCGCTTCTACACCGAAGCACTCGGATTCCGGCTGGTCGAGGACGCGCCGCGGCCGGACGGTTCCCGCTGGGTCGTCGTCGAGCCGGGCACGGAAGGGCAGGGCGCAGGCCAGGGCACCGGCCTTGTGCTGGGCCGCGCCAAGGACGAGGCACAGCGCGCGCGGGTCGGTGACCAGACCGGCGGGCGCGTGGGCTTCTTCCTGCACACCGACGACTTCGCCCGCGACTACGCGCGGATGCGCGCCGCGGGCGTGACCTTCCTGGAGGAGCCGCGCCACGAACCGTACGGCTCGGTCGTCGTCTTCCAGGACCTGTACGGAAACCGCTGGGACCTGCTCCAGCCGGCACCCACCGCATAAGCCATCGAACCAACCTGCCGAGGAAACACACGCATGACCGCGCCCCGCATCGACATCGACACCATCCGCCGGCTCCCCAAGGCCGTCCTGCACGACCACCTCGACGGCGGCCTGCGCCCCGCCACCCTCGTGGAGCTCGCCGAGTCGGTCGGCCACACCCTGCCCACCACCGACCCGGACGCCCTTGCCGCCTGGTACTACGAGGCCGCCAACTCCGGCGACCTGGTCCGCTACATAGCCACCTTCGAGCACACCCTCGCCGTGATGCAGAGCCGCGAGGGCCTGCTGCGTACCGCCGAGGAGTACGTCCTCGACCTGGCCGCCGACGGCGTCGTCTACGGCGAGGTCCGGTACGCGCCCGAGCTGATGCTGAACGGTGGGCTCAACCTGCCCGAGGTCGTCGAGACCGTGCAGGAGGGCCTGGCGGCGGGCATGGCCAAGGCGGCCGCCGCGGGCACCCCGGTGCGCGTCGGCACGCTGCTGTGCGGGATGCGGATGTTCGACCGCACCCGTGAGATCGCGGACCTCGCGGTGGCCTTCCGGGACGGTGGCGTCGTCGGCTTCGACATCGCCGGCGCCGAGGACGGCTTCCCGCCCGCCGACCACCTGGCCGCCTTCGAGCACCTGCGCCGCGAGAACGTCCCGTTCACCATCCACGCCGGTGAGGCGCACGGTCTGCCCAGCATCCACCAGGCCCTCCAGGTCTGCGGCGCCCAGCGCATCGGCCATGGCGTCCGCATCACCGAGGACATCGTCGAAGGCAAGCTCGGCCGTCTCGCGGGCTGGGTCCGCGACCGCCGTATCGCCCTGGAGATGTGCCCGACGTCCAACCTCCAGACCGGCGCGGCGACCTCCATCGCCGAGCACCCCATCTCCGCCCTGCGCGACCTCGGTTTCCGGGTCACCCTCAACACCGACAACCGTCTGGTCTCGGGCACCACGATGACCCGTGAGATGTCGCTCCTGGTCGAGGAGGCGGGCTGGACCGTCGAGGATCTCCGCACGGTAACCGTGAACACGGTCAAGAGCGCGTTCCTGCCCTACGACGAGCGCAACGCCCTCATCCGCGACGTGGTGCTGCCCGGCTACGAGGCCGCGCTTTAGAGTCCCTCCGGCTCTAGGGGGTGTCGTTTGGATCACCCCGGGTCCGCGACGCCTGGCACCGCACCTCACCGCGTTGTCGCATCACCCGAGTACGCCCAGTACGCGGGTCATGCTCCGCCTTGCGATGCACCGCACCATGCGCCGCGGCCTGATCCGAGGTGATCCGAACGACACCCCCTAGGTGAGCCCGCGTACGTATGCCGCCTGGCCGACATGCTGAAGATCGTCGGAAAGGACGCTCACCAGGCGCACGCTCAGGGTGACCGGCGGGTCCCAGTGCTCGTCCACGACGCGCTCCAGGTCCTTGGCGGCCAGTCCACGGATGAACCCCAGCGTCTGTTCATGCACGGCGTCGTAGTAACCCAGCAGCAGGTCGCCCGAGTCCACCCGGACCTGGGCGACCTGCTTGAGCGTGTGCCCGTACCCGGTGTCCCGATGGGGCAGACCCAGCGCGAAGCGGTCGGCCCAGCCCTGCGAGAGCCAGACCTGTTCGAACTCGGCTGCGTCGGCGACATGGTCGTCCTGGACGCGGGTGAGATGCCAGATCAGCCAGGAGATGGAGTTGGCGCCGACGGCAGGAGGGGTGTTGAGGCGGTCCGGGGGCAGTCCGTCGACCGCGGCATGGACCTCTTCCTGGATGCGGCTGTACGCGTCGATGAGGACGTCCTTTGCATGCATGCGTCCACCATCGCGCATCGCGGTCCCCGGCGCGCGCCACCCCCGAGGGTCATCAGGCGTGCCACCGCCAAGGGTCGTCAGGCCCGCTGCTCCGGGGCGTCCAGCAGGACCATCAGCGCCCGCGCCGCCGGACTGGTGGCGTCCGCCGGCGGGAGCATCGCGACCGTCTCGTACGACGCCTCGGACACGCCCTTGAAGGGGAGGGCGGTGAGATCGCCGGCCTCGCGCTTGAAGCCGAAGTGCCGTGGCACGACGGCGATTCCGAGGCCCTCGTGGACGAGCTCCAGGAGGCTGTGTACGTCGTTCACCTCCAGTGTCACGGTCCGTTGGACGCCCGCGGCGGCGAACGCCGCGTCCGTGGTGCGGCGCGGTCCCCAGTCGGGGTGGAAGTCGACGAAGTCCTCGCCGCCCAGCTCCTCGGGCGTGAGTACCGCGGCGGTCGCGAGGCGATGCTCCGGATGGCAGAGCACGGTCATCGGCTCGCTGGTCAGCGGCACCGACCGCAGCTGGTCGGTGTCAGCCTGGGTCCGCACGGCGAAGGCCAGGTCGAGCCGCCCGGCGGCGACATCCTCGGCCAGCGCCCAGGACCCGGCCTGCCGCAGCCGGATCTCGACGTCGGGGTGCCGCCGCCGGAACGCGGCGAGAAGCGTGGCCACATGCACCCCGGCGATGCACTGCTCGGTGCCGAGGGCGAGCGTGCCGCGCAGCACACCCTGCACCGCGGCCACGGCGTCCTGGGCCGAGCGGACCTGGGCGAGAATCCGCTCGGCCTCGCCGAGCAGGGCGCGCCCGGCCTCCGTGAGCGTGACCCGGCGGGTGGTACGGACGAACAGCGGAGCCTGAAGCTCCCGTTCCAGGGCGCGGATCGAGGACGACAGGCCCGACTGCGACACCATGAGCCGCTCGGCCGCCCGGGTGAAGTGCTGGTCCTCGGCGACGGCGACGAAATGCTGGAGGTGGCGCAGTTCCATGAGGGACAAGGGTAGTCGCCGCGCGGGAACCGTCCTCGCCGATTGAGAAGTGCCGGCGCTGAATGCCATCCGATTCTCCCGTTGGACCGCTGCCCCCGGCGCGCGCGACAGTGGAGACCTGATTTTCCCGGCATCTCAGGAGTACGCGTTGTACACCGCACACACCGACCGTTACGCGGACATGCCCTACCGGCGCACCGGACGCAGCGGCCTGAAGCTTCCCGCGCTGTCGCTCGGCCTGTGGCACAACTTCGGCCCCGACCGGCCGGTGGAGACCCAGCGCGCGATCCTGCGCCGCGCCTTCGATCTGGGCGTCACCCACTTCGACCTGGCGAACAACTACGGCCCGCCGCCCGGCGCCGCCGAGTCCGCCCTCGGCGCCGCCCTGAAGGCGGACTTCACGCCCTACCGCGACGAGCTGGTCATCTCCACCAAGGCCGGCTACCTGATGTGGCCGGGCCCGTACGGCGAATGGGGTTCGCGCAAGTACCTGCTGTCCTCCCTTGACCAGAGCCTGGGCCGGATGGGCCTCGACCACGTGGACATCTTCTACTCGCACCGCCCCGACCCGGAGACTCCCCTCGAGGAGACGATGGGCGCCCTGCACTCCGCGGTCCAGCAGGGCAAGGCGCTGTACGTCGGCGTCTCCAACTACTCGCCGGAGCAGACCCGCGAGGCCGCCCGCATCCTCGGCGAGCTGGGCACCCCGCTCCTCATCCACCAGCCGCGCTACTCGATGCTCGACCGCCGGCCCGAGGAGGAGGGGCTGCTGGACGCCCTGGACGAGCTGAAGGTCGGCTCCATCGCCTACTCGCCGTTGGAGCAGGGCCTGCTGACCAGCCGTTACCTCGACGGCATCCCGGAAGGCTCGCGTGCCGCCAGTGACAGCCCGTTCCTGAGCGCCGACACGGTCACCGAGGATCTCGTACGACAGTTGCGCGCCCTCGACGAGATCGCCAAGTCCCGTGGCCAGTCCCTGGCCCAGCTGGCGCTGGCCTGGGTCCTGCGCGGCGGCCGGGTGACCTCGGCGCTCATCGGCGCGAGCAGCACCCAGCAGCTGGAGGACAGCGTGACGGCCACCCGCGCCCTGGACTTCGACCCGGCGGAGCTGGCCCGGATCGACGCGATCATCAAGCCGTCCGGTCGATGAGGCGCTCGCTGAGCTCCCAGAGCCGGTCGGCCGCCTCGGGATCGACGGCGTAGGGCAGCACGCCGGCCTTCCAGGACCTGTTCATGAGGGTCCAGTCGCGTCCCTCCTCCAGCGACATCGGGGGAGCGACGTCGCTGTTCTCGCAGTAGAGGCCGCCCAGGGAGTCGAGCAGGGGGCTGGTGGCGCACCACACACTGGTGGCCGCTCCCTGCTCGACCGTCTTCAGCTGCCGCTCCGGGTCCAGAATCGGCTGCCCGTCGTCGTCGAGTACGCCGACGGCCTTCAGGTCCTCCTCCGCGAGGTACTTCTTGAGGCCCGTGTCGACGATGCTTCCGGGGTGCAGGGAGAAAGCCCGCACTCCGTCAGCCTTTCCGCGGGCGTCCAGCCCGAGCGCGAACAGGATGTTGGCCGTCTTGGACTGGCCGTAGGCGGCCCAGCGGTCGTACTCGCGGCGCTCGAAGTGCGGGTCGTCGAACACGACGGGGGAGAAGCGGTGCCCCCAGGACGACACCGAGACGACGCGCGCTCCGCCCGCCCGGCGCAGTGCGGGCCGCAGTCGGGCGACGAGCTGGAAGTGGCCGAGGTGGTTGGTGGCGAACTGTGCCTCGTAACCCCGGGCGTCGCGCATCAGCGGAGGCGCCATGATGCCCGCGCTGTTCACGAGGATGTGCAGCGGTCGGCCGGAGGCGAGGAAACGCTCCGCGAAGGCGTCGATGGAGGCGGGATCGAGCAGATCCATCGACTCGACCTCGACGCCGTCGACCCCCTTCAGCGCGGCCCGCGCCCTGTCGGTGTCGCGCGCCGGTACGACGACCTCGGCGCCCGCGGAACGCAGTACGCGCGCGGTTTCCAGGCCGATGCCTGAATAGCCTCCGGTGACGACGGCGACCTTGCCGGTCAGGTCGATGCCCTTGATGACGTCCTCGGCGGTGGAGGCGGCGTCGAACCCGGAGTGGAGGGGCTCTTGGACGGTGGTCATGTCTCGGATCTCCTTCAGTGGACTGTCCTGCCACCGTATGACCGGAGATCCGTACGCTGAATGCTTGAGAGTCCGCATTACTTGCGCGATAGTACGGATATGCCTGCTGATCCCCTCTCCGACACCCTCGCCCTCACGGACGCCCGATGCGTCATCTCCGGCGGATTCACGGCCGGCGGCGGCTGGGCGTTGCGTTTTCCCCGGCCCGGCCGACTCAAGATCACGGCTGTGGTGAAGGGGAGCTTCTGGGTGGCCCTCGACGACATGCCACAGGCCGTGCTGCTGGAGGCCGGAGACGTGGCCGTCTTCGACGGCAGCCGCCCCTTCGTGGTCTCCAGCGATCCGGCACTGGAACCGGCCGACGCGTCGACACTCTTCGCCGATGCGGCCGGACCCATGGTGCAGTTCGGTGCGGGCATGGACGTCGTCTCCGTGGGCGGACATGTCGAACTGGGCAGAAACGGCGAGGAGTTGCTGCTGCACGCCCTGCCGCCGCTGCTGCATGTCCGTGCCGCCGCGGACGAGGCGCCCGTGCTGGGCTGGCTGCTCGACCAGCTCGTCCACGAGCTGACCGCCGGCCGTGCCGGGGCCGACTTCGCGTCGGACCAGCTCGCCCAGCTGATGTTCGTCCAGGTTCTGCGCGCCTACCTCGCGGACGCCGACGCACTTCCGGCCGGACGGCTGAGGGCCCTCGCCGACGACCGCATCGCACCCGCCCTGCGTCTGATGCACGCCGAGCCCGGCCGCCCCTGGCAACTGGAGGAGCTCGCCAGGGCGGCCGCGATGTCGCGGACCACCTTCGCCCAGCGTTTCCGTGCCGTGGCCGGCGTACCGCCCCTGACCTACCTGCTCGACTGGCGCATGAGTCTGGCCAGGCGTGCCCTGCGGGACGGTGAGGCCTCGTTGTCGGCGCTCGCTCAGCGGGTCGGCTACACATCGGAGAGCGCGTTCAGCAATGCCTTCAAGCGCACGACCGGAATGGCCCCGAAGCGCTACCGGGACGCGGCCCGGACCGTGGTCACGACCACAGCTGTCAGCGCCGCGAGGACCTAGGCGGGAACGCGGTCCAGGAACCCGTGCACACTCCGTATACGGTCCTCGCCGTCGAGGGTGATCACGTCGAATCCGGCGACGGGCGCCGAACCGTCCGCCTCGTGGACCAGCTCCCAGCCGAAGCGGGCGGTGTCGTGGTGTCCGTCGACCGAGCCCGTGAGGCGGAAGGCGAAGCCCGGGAACTGCTCGTGTGCCGCGGCGATCAGGGCGGCGATCTGCTCGTGGCCGCGGACCTCGGCCAGCGGATCGGTGTAGTCGCCGTCCGTGGCCCACGCGGCGGCGACCGTCTTCGCGAGCGCGTCCGGCTCACCGGCGTTCCAGGCCTCGAAGTAGCGGGCGACGGCACTCTCATAACGGTCGTTGCTTGCGGACATGGTTGGCCAGCCTCCATCAATTCGGGGTTCGTGCAGGTCGGATACCGGATTCCAGTGGGTTGCGCGCTGCTGGGATCCAATAACGCAACCATGCCCGGAGACCCTCGGAAGCGTCGATTACCTCTGGGGTAAAAGCGGCCCGCTGCATTTCGGCCAAACCCGGTATCGAATATGCCAGGAGACTGGCTGGAATCACATGGTGACAGAGTGTCAGGAGTGGCGATACTCGAATCCAAGGGCAATTCAGCCAAGCCCGCACCTCGCCATCATGCACAACAGCGCCATCAAGCACAGCACACGAGCCGCAGGGAAAGTGAGGCAGTACCGGCAGCGAGCGACGCGATGGGGGAGCGATCGTGCACGATGAATTCCTGTGCTATGTCACCGCGTACGGAATATGCGGCGGTCAGCGGGTAGGCGTGCCGCTGGGAAGTTATCGCGCGCCCACCCTGGCGCTCGCCCTGTGGTGGATGCGGGACCGTGCCGCGTGGATGGCCGAGCGGCTCGACCCGCAGCCCGAGGATCCGACCTTCCCGCCGAACTCCATCGCACCCGTGGGGTCGACCGTCCCGGACGTGCCGAGCGTCCTGCGTGCCTGGTGCGGTGACTCGACGCAACAGGAGCTGGTTGCCGACGAGTTGGCCGCCGGTAGGCTCGTCCGTGTCGCCACCAATGACGACACCACCGAGTACGAGCTGATGGCCGAGTCCGTGGACGCGCGGCGTATGCAGCGGACCGCCGCCGTACTCGGCAGCTCGGCGGCCTGACCGCCGACCCGCTCGCCCCGGCGCTCGAAAGCCGCTACGGGCTCTCGGTCTCGTGCCGATAAGGGCACCCGCCAGGCGAATATATGGACGAATAGCTAGAATTCAGGCATGGCAGAGCGGCCGATCACGCCCGTCGCGCCAGAACTCGTACTCGAAACCGAGACGGGGTTCATGGTGATGAGTCCCAGTCGCGACTATCACGTCGGACGCGACCCGTTGAGCGATGTCGTCATCGACGACGCCCGGGTCTCCTGGCACCACGCGGTACTTCGCCCCGAGGCCGACCACTGGACCATCGAGGACGAGAACAGCACGAACGGTACGTACGCGGACGGCCGGCGCGTCCATGAGTGGGGTGTCGGACCAGGCAGCGTCCTCCGCTTCGGCAACCCCTCCGATGGTCCCCGGGCGGTGCTCGCCGACCGGCCCGCGGAACGCCCCTCGGCCCTCTCCCTGCCCTCGGCCACCGGCACCTTCCGGCGGCCGACCACCGTACGGCCGCTGCCGGCCCGCACCGTGCGCATAGGCCGCGGCGGCGACAACGACCTGGTCATCGACGACCTGATCGTCTCGCGAAGGCACGCCGAGCTACGGGCGCAGCCGGACGGGTCGTACGAGATCGTCGACCTCGGCAGCCACAACGGCACGTTCCTGAACGGCCAGCCCGTGAGCCGCGCGCCGGTCACCGGCGGTGACATCGTCGGCATCGGCCACTCCGTGTTCTGTCTCGTCGGCGACCAGTTGCAGGAGTACGTCGACACCGGCGAGGTCTCCCTCGACGTGCAGGACCTCACGGTCGCCGTCGACCGCGGACGGAAGACGCTGCTGGACCAGGTGTCCTTTCCCGTCGGCGAGAAATGCCTGCTCGCCGTCGTCGGCCCGAGCGGCGCCGGAAAGTCCACGCTCCTGAACGCCCTCACCGGCCAGCGCCCCGCCGACCGCGGCACGGTCCTCTACGACGGCCGCGACCTCTACCGCGACTACGCCGAGCTGCGCCAGCGCATCGGCCTCGTCCCGCAGGACGACATCCTGCACACCCAGCTGACCGTGCGCAAAGCCCTCACGTACGCCGCCCAGCTGCGCTTCCCGCAGGACACCGCGAAGGCGGAACGCCGGGCAAGGGTGGACGAGGTGATCGGCGAGCTGGGTCTTGAGCAGCGCGCCGACCAGCCCATTCACAGCCTCTCGGGCGGCCAGCGCAAGCGGGTCAGCGTGGCCCTGGAACTGCTGACCAAACCGTCGCTGCTGTTCCTCGACGAACCGACGTCGGGCCTCGACCCCGGCATGGACCGCTCCGTCATGCACATGCTTCGCGGCCTCGCCGACGACGGCCGCACGGTCATCGTGGTCACCCACAGTGTGCTGAGCCTCGACGTCTGCGACCGGCTCCTCGTGCTCGCGCCCGGTGGGAAGGTCGCCTACTACGGACCACCCGAGGACGCTCTCGCGTTCTTCGGCTACGAACAGTGGCCGGAGGCGTTCGAGGACTTCGAACGGGACCACGACCGGGACTGGGCGGGCGACTACCGGGTGTCACCCTTCCACCGGCAGTACATCGACAACTCCACCTCTCAGCCGTATCAGGCTCAGGCCGCCCCGGTCGCCGCCGTCGGACCACCGCCCAAGCCCCAGAGCTGGGGTGCCCAGCTCAGCACCCTGATCCGCCGCTACGCAGCCGCCCTCAGCGCCGACCGGACCTTCCTCATCATCATGATCGCGCTGCCGTTCGTGATGGGCGCGATGGCCCGCGCACTGGCCGGAAGCCGCCTGACGCAGGAGACGGCGATGAACGCACTGCTCATTCTGTGCGTGGGGGGAGTCCTGACGGGCGCGGCCAACGCCGTACGCGAACTGGTGAAGGAACGGGTCATCTACCAGCGCGAGCGGGCTGTGGGCCTGTCCAGATCGGCGTACCTGATGTCCAAGGTGGTGGTCCTCGGCACCATCACCGTGCTCCAGGCCGTCGTCCTGACCCTGGTCGGTCTGTTCGGCGTCGATCTCAACGCACCCGGCGGAGAAGGGGTCCTCATGCCGCCGCTCGTCGAGATCACGGTGGCCGTGGCCCTGCTCGCCTTCACCGCGATGATGCTCGGCCTCCTCGTCTCCGCCATGGTGCGCAAGGAGGAGGTCACCATGCCGCTGCTCGTGCTGCTGGCCATCGTCCAAGTGGTCTTCTGCGGCGCGCTGTTGAAACTGAACGGCGTGCCCGGCATCGAACAGCTTGCCTGGCTGGTGCCTTCGCGCTGGGCCCTGGGCGCGATGGCCGGGACCATCGGACTGGCCCGGATCGTCCCCGGGAAGCTGACCGGCGACCCGCTGTTCCGGCACGAGACCGGCGTCTGGCTCCTCAACATGGGGATGCTGGTCGTGCTCTCGGTCGTCTTCGGGTACGCGGTGATCCGCCTGCTGCGCCGGCACGAACCCGCTGTCATGCGGAAGTAGCTGCGATGACGACACCCGAATTCCGCCCCACCCACGTGATCCCGCAGGACGGTCTGCCCACCTGGGAGACCCCCGACCCGTCCCGGCCCACCGTGCCGCTCGACGCGCTGCTGCCGGTCCAGCTGATCGACAGGCTCGGCGACTGGGGCCGGGTCCTCTGCGCCAACGGCTGGTCGGCCTGGGTCGACGGCCGCCTGCTGATCGCCGTGCCGCAGGCGCCGCCCGCCGCGGGCAGCGCGCTCACCCGGACAGCCGATCCGCGCCCGCTGCTGGCCCGCGTGGAGGAGGCGCTCTCCCGCTATCGGGGCGCCGCTGAGGATCTCGCGGCCGGACGGCTCGACGGGCAGTCCTTCCGCGGCCGTACGCAGGGACAGCGGATCGGGGTGATCGTCGACGGTGAGTCGCTCTGGCTGTACGACGGCGAGCACGAGCGGTGGGTGTACTGCGACGGGACGCGGCTGAGCACGTACGCGACGGGCCAGGGCCCCGCGGCAGCGGCGGCCGAGGAGCCCGTACGGGAAGAAGCTCCGGTCGGCCGCGAACCCACGCGGGTCGTGACGTACGACGAGGACAACCGGAGTGACCTCTGATGGACGACGAAGGCGACCGGAGTGACCTCTGATGGAAGACGGCGGGCGCCACGACACCAGCATCTTCTCCGGGCGCCCGTCCGACCTGATCGGCAGGCGGATCGCCGGCTACCGGATCGAGCAGGAGATCGGCCGTGGCGGCATGGCCGTCGTCTACCGCGCCAAGGACCTGCGGCTCGACCGGACCGTCGCCCTCAAACTGCTCGCGCCGGAGCTGGCCCGCAACGACACCTTCCGCGGCCGCTTCACCCACGAGTCACGGGTGGCCGCCGCGATCGATCACCCCAACATCGTGCCGGTCTTCGAGGCGGGTGAGACGGACGGCGTCCTGTACATCGCCATGCGGTACGTCGCCGGGCGCGACCTGCGCCATCTGCTCGACCGCGAGGGCCCGTTGCCGGTCAAGGTGGCCACCCGGATCGCCGTCCAGGTCGCCTCCGCGCTCGACGCGGCGCACGACCACGGTCTGGTGCACCGGGACGTGAAACCCGGCAACATCCTGGTGGCCCAGGGGACCGACAGCGACCACCCCGAGCACGTGTACCTCACGGACTTCGGCCTGACGAAGAAGTCGCTGTCGCTCACCGGGTTCACGACCGTGGGCCAGTTCGTCGGAACGCTCGACTACGTGGCTCCCGAGCAGATCTCGGGCAAGCCGGTGGACGGCCGGTGCGACGTCTACAGCCTCGCCTGCGTCGTCTACGAGACGATGGCCGGGAAGCCGCCCTTCCAGCGCGATGACGACATGGCGCTGCTGTGGGCCCACCAGTACGACGAGCCGCCGCCGCTGACCGACAAACGGCCCGACATCGCCGCCCCGGTGGACGGCGTCCTCGCGAAGGCGCTGGCGAAGAGCCCCGACGACCGGTACGACTCCTGCCTCGCCTTCGTGGCAGCGCTGCGGGTCGCCGCGACCGGCGCCACGGATACCGGCCACGCGCCGACCCAGGTGGACGGGCGGGTTGTCGAGGCCCCCGAGTACGGTCCCCCACTGGATCCGCCGGGCTGGGCCAGACCGGTGTTTCCAGCCTAGGACCAGTCCGGCCGACGACTTCATCTCCACTGGGGCAAGCCCCCCTGAGCACACGCCAGTTGGCAGGATGTGACCGCCGGAGAAGATCGGCGAAGCTCATCTGCATGAAGAAGATCCAGCGAAACGCCGCCCTGCTCGCCGCCTCCGCCTTCGTGCTCGGCCTCACCGCACCACTCACCGCGACGGCTTCGACGGCCGGTGCGCCGAGACCCCTCGACTGGGCGAAGTGCGAGGGAAGCGGGCTCGATCCGCGGCAGCAGTGCGCGACCGTCGAGGTGCCGATGGACTACGCCAACCCCGGTGGCCAAAAGATCAGCATCGCCATCTCCCGGATTCCCAGCGAGAACCCGCAGGCGCGTCGCGGCGCTCTGGTGCTGATCCCTGGCGGACCCGGCGGCTCCAGCCTCAACAACCCTTCGGGCAAGGGGCAGAAGCTGCCGCAGGAGGTGCGGGACGCCTACGATCTGATCGGGTTCGATCCCCGCGGATTCGGCCGCTCCACCCCCGTCACCTGCGGTCTCGACCACAGCGACCTCGCCCTCTCGAAACTGCGTCCCTGGCCCGCCCCCGACGGGTCCATCACGGAGAACATGGTCACCGCACAGCGGATGTCGGACGCCTGCGAGCGCAACGGCGGCGAGCTGATCCAGCACATCAGCACCGCCAACGAAGCCCGCGACATCGACCGCGTCCGCGCGGCCCTCGGCGAGCGGAAGCTGTCCGCGTGGGGTGTCTCGTACGGGACGTATGTCGGCGCCGTCTACAGCCAGTTGTTCCCGCAGCGCACCGACCGCTTCGTGCTGGACAGCAACGACGACCCCGACCACACCCGGGTCGCCCGTGCCTGGCTCGCCGGTCACGAGGCGGGCGTGGAGGACACCTTCCCCGAGTTCGCCAAGTGGGCCTCGGAGCCCGGCAACCCGGACCGGCTGGCCCAGACGGCGGACGAGGTCCGGCCGCTCTTCCTGGATCTCGCCGCGAAGCTGGACCGCGAACCGATCCCCTGGCCCGGCGCCAACCCGGAGGAGCTGAACGGCAATGTGCTCCGCCAGACCATGCTGGACAGCCTCTACGCGCCCAGCGGCTTCCCCGGCCTCGCCAAGCTGATCCTTGCCGCGCAGCAGGGCACCGTGCCGCCGGCTCCCGCCGCGCCGCCCGAGGCGGTGCTGCAGAACGTCGCCGCTGTCGGCGCCGGGACCCTCTGCAACGACATCGCATGGCCCAAGTCGGCCGCCGCGTACGAGGAGGGAGTCGCCTGGAGCCGGGCCAAGTACCCGCTGACCGCCGGAATGACCAGGAACGCGATGGTCTGCGCCGCCTGGCCGTTCACGCCGAAGGAGCCCCCGGTACGGATCACCGACCGCGGCCCCTCCAACATTCTGCTCGTCCAGAACGAGCGCGATGTGGCAACCCCGCTCAGCGGCGCCCTGAAACTCCGCGACGCCCTGGGCAAGCGCGCCATCATGGTCACCGTGAACTCCACAGGCCACGACGCCTACCTCGCCAACGGCAACGAGTGCGGCGACCGGACCGTCTCCCACTTCCTGGCGACGGGGGAGCACCCCGACCGGGACACCTACTGCGGCTAGGACCTGTCCTGGGCACGGACCCCGGGTTCCTCGGCGCTGATCCTGCCCCGCCGGTGGACGCCCTTCGCCAGCAGACCGCCGAGGAACCCGGTGACCAGCCCCCAGAGCACCGCGAACCCGAGCGCGGTCCACAGCTTGGGATGCAGGAAGAGTTCGCCGCTCAGACCGCCGCCGATGTCGCCGATGCCGAGGATCGACAGACCGTAGTGCGCGGAGATCCGGCCGACGAGACAGATCATGAGCACGGTCAGTACGAGTGCGACCGCCATGTGCACGGCGTGCTGCCACAGCCGCATCCGGGCCGGTGAGCGGACGGCCATCAGGAACGCGGCCGCGAGGAGCAGTACCGCGTCGACGACCAGCAGCCACCACACCTTGCCGTCGAGGTCGGCGAGGGTGCGCAGATTGAGCGTGGAGATGTCCGGGGTGCGCAGCACCTCGTCGAGCAGATGCGGCATCGGTAGCCCGAACGGCCCGTCCACCCGCCCGGTCCATGTGGCGCCGAGCCCGAGAGTGAAGGCGAGCCAGACGAGGTTCGGGAGACCGAGCAGGATCACGGCGAACGTCTCGGCGGTGTGCCCGCGCGTCGCCGCGACCACCAGGGCGATGACGACGCCGAGGACGACGTACGCGAGGAGCAGCGCGACCATGGCGTACGCGGCCGGACGCACCGACTCCTGGAAGCGCAGCAGCCGAGGCGGGAGAGGAGCCCCGCGCGAGACCATCAGGGCGAGGGCGAGGACGCCGACGAGCCACAGCACACCGAAGACCAGCGTCGGCGGCACATCGGTGGTGAAGCCGACCTTGGGTGTGGCACCGAACAGGTCGCCGATGTCGCCGATCGTTCCGTCCCCGAGGGAGATGCTGAACTTCTGCCGGGCGAAGAACGCGATGGCGACGAGGGCCAGCAGCCACAGGACGGCGATACGGGCGGCCCACCCGGCCAGTTCGATGGCCCCGGCGACGGCCCGGTGCCGCAGCGGACGCAGGAAGCAGGCGGCGAGCACCAGCGCTCCGGCGAGGGTGACCGACAGGGGAATCACCGTCAGGCCCGCCTTGGTGTCGGCGGTCGCTCCGGCATCGCCCGAGAGCTCGATGGTGCCGCCGACGGCCGTGACGACGGTGGCCGCGACCACCCGGGGGAACGCGTTGTCGGGCAGGTCCGCCGCACCGGCCGCCCACAGCCCGAGTGCGGCGACCACCCCCATGACGATCAGCCCGGCCAGCACCGCCAGGAGGGCTTGGAGCCAGCCGTGGCGGGCGGCCAGTTGGCCACCGGTGCGGACAACTGCCTGGTCGGACGGTGTCTGGGGGCTCACGCTGCCACGCTAAGCAGCGCTGACGCGGACCGCCCGCCGGGAGGGGCCGACCGCGTCGGCTTGCGGACGGTACGGGACCGGAGCACACAATGGGCTCGTTGTGTAAGAAAACGATGCCGAACGTAAGAAATCTGCGCAAAACGCTTGAAGCATCACAAAGCTTTTGTAGTGCCGGGGGATCCCTACACCGGGAAGAAGAGCTCGTGAGCGTCGAACCGCCGTCCTCAGGCCGCCCCACCGGACCGCCTTCGGGCCCGCTGTCGGGCCCGTCCCAGCCGGGTCCGTCCGAGCCGAGTCCGACCCAGCCCAGTGGCCGTGTGCCCTCGAGGCCGCCGAGCGGCGCGGGCGGGAGCGGAGCGGGTGGACCTTCCGGGCCGGGCGGACCGGGCGGACCCGGCGGCCCGAATGAGCCGGGCAAGGGCCCGGACCGTCCCTGGTGGAAATCGGCGCCCCGCGTCGCACTGATCACCGGTGTTCTGGTGGCCGCCGTGGTCCTCGGCCTGGTCTTCACCCGAGACAACGGCGACAGCGACACGTCCGCGAGCGGCGGCGAGGTCTTCCTCCAGGCTGCGAGCAAGTCGGGACCCGATCCGTTCACGGAGTCGACGGCCAACGACAGCTCCTCCGCGCGCGAGACGCCCTCGTCGTCCACCGCGTCGGAATCCGCCAACGTGACCCGAGGCGTGGACGGTTCGGCGCCCGGTCTCTACGGTGGCACCCGCAACGTCTCCAGCTGCGACGTGGAGAAGCAGATCAAGTTTCTCCAGGCGGACCTGGCGAAGAACAACGCGTTCGCCGCGGTGGCGGGCCTGCGGACCTCGCAGGTCCCCGGCTATCTGCGTGCGCTCACCCCGGTGCAACTGGGCTATGACACCCGGGTCACCAACCACGGCTTCCGTGACGGCGCCGCCACCAGCTACCAGGCGGTTCTCCAGTCGGGCACCGCCGTTCTCGTCGACGATCACGGCGTACCCCGGGTGCGCTGCGCCTGCGGCAACCCGCTGGGGGAGCCCGTCGCGCAGAAGACCACGCCCAAGCAGACCGGCGACTCGTGGCCGCCCTACCGGACGCAGAACGTCGTGGTCGTCGCGCCCTCGACCACGGTCATCAACGTGTTCGTCATCTTCGACCCCGACAACGACGAGTGGATCGCCCGGCACAAGGGCGACAGCGGCCACCACGACGAGAAGACGGAACCGCCGGCGCACCTGCCCTTCCCGTCGGCGAGCGTCTCGTCCTCGCCGCCGAACTCCCAGTCGCCGTGTGCCTCTTCGCCCCCCGGTACGACGCCGAGCGGCTCTCCGAGCCCGAGCCTGTGCGCGTCGACCTCCCCGGCGCCGTCCTCCTCCTCGCCCTCCTCGTCCTCGTCCGCGCCCTCGGAGTCGGGGTCGGACTCGCAGTCCCCGCCCTCCGAGCCTCCGACGACGGCATCGGACTCGTCCTCGTCACCCGATCTGGCGTCCTCCGCCACGACGACAGAGACGGCGACGGCGACGACTGGATCGATGACGGAGGCGTCCTCGGCATCCAGTGCCCCGGAGTCCTCCGCGACCTCCCCGGGGCTCTGACGGCAAAGTCGTCCGAGCCGCAAGGGAGTTGGCGTCCCCCGGTGACCCTCGCGTGCCGGAAATATGTGGCGGATTTCCGGCACGCACCTGATGCTCTTGGGCATGACCGACATCGCGGAGCCAGAGCCCGGCAACGCCCAGCCCGAGCGGAGCTTCGGATGGTGGGACATGTTCGTGCATCCGGACGACGATCCGCGGTCCGACGGGGGATTCGTGGGGGAGCGGGACACGCTCGTCGGCTATCTCCGGGACCAGCGGCTCACCCTGGAGATGAAGTGCGCCGGGCTCGACGCGGAGGCGATGGCCCGGCGTTCGGTGGAGCCGTCGAACCTGTCCCTGCTCGGGCTCGTGCGGCACCTGGCCGGGGTCGAACAGCTCTGGTTCCGGCGAGTGATGGCCGGACAGGAGGCACCCCGGCACTACCGCACCGATGACGATCCCAACGGGGACTTCAACGGCGCGGTGGGTGACCCCGAGGTCGTCGCGGAGGCCTGGGGCACCTGGCGCTCCGAGGTCGCCTTCGCGGAACGCTTCGTGGCCGGCGCCCCCAATCTCGACATCAGCGGAATGAACGGCGATGAACCCATCGAGCTCCGCTCGGTCCTGGTGCACATGATCGAGGAGTACGCCCAGCACAACGGCCATGCAGACTTCCTGCGCGAGCGGATCGACGGGAGGGTGGGCCAGTAGCCGTCCCAGCGTGGTGGGGGGTCACACCTCGTTGTTCCACATGCGGAACATGGCGCACTTCCCGTGGCTGTCGAAGGTCACGGTCCACAGGTTGGCGAATGTGCCGAGTTCCTTGTAGCGGCCGGTTCCCTCGACGGCCGCCGTGTCCCCGTTGACGGTGAGGACCGACCACTCGAACTCCCAGCTGCCTTCCTGCCACGCCGCCCGGCCGAGCCAGCCCTCGACGATCTCGTCCCGGCCGATCCAGTCCGTCGCGTAGGGCCACTCGTGGTACTCCGCGTGCGCCGAGAAGAGCGCCGCGATGTCCTTGGGGCTGCCGCTCCTCCAGGCCCGCACATACCCCTCGACCCAGGCCTCGACCCGCTGCTTCGTCACCATCGCACTCACCCCTGTGTCGTCGGCCTGATGACGAGTTCGTTGACGTCGACATCGAGGGGCTGACTGATGGCGTACTGGATCGCCTCACCGATCGCCGAGGCGGGGATAGCGATCCCCATCTGATCCTGGACGGCCTCGCGTACGCCGGGGTCGCTGATGCCCTCGGTCAGCTCGCTGCGGGTCAGGCCGGGGCTGATGACGGTGACGCGCAGGTCGCGGCTCTCCTGGCGCAGGCCTTCGGACAGGGCGCGGACCGCGAACTTGGTGGCGCTGTAGACGGCCGCGGTGGGGTCGACGCGGTGCCCCGAGACGGAGGCGATGTTCACCACGTGTCCCTCGCCCTGCGCGCGCATCACGGGGAGCACGGCCGCGATGCCGTGCAGCACACCCCGGATGTTGACGTCGATCATGCGGTTCCACTCGTCGACCTTCAGGGCGTCCAGCGGTGACAGCGGCATCACGCCCGCGTTGTTGACCAGGACGTCCACGCGCCCGTACCGGCCCTGCGCGGCTCCGACGAAGGCGCGCACGCTCTCCAGGCTGGTCACGTCCAGCTCGTGGTGGAGTGCGCTGCCCCCGTCGGCCCTGATGTCCTTGGCGAGAGCGGCGACGCGGTCCGTGCGGCGGGCACCGAGCACCACTCGGTGGCCCGCCGCGGCCAGCCGTCTGGCCGTGGCCTCGCCGATCCCGCTGCTTGCCCCGGTGATCAGAACGACTTTGCCCAGGGAGGCGTCGGTGGTGGATGGGACGGTCATGAGAACCCCTTCGGACATGTCCGCGACCTGCGGATCTGTTTCTGGTCAGGGTCCGAGCATGTGCCGGATCCCGCCGCGGGGGCAGGACGTGTCTTCCTGGGTGGGCCACACCTAGGAAGCCGTGACGCGGGGCATGCCGACGTACGATTTCTGCATGAGCGGAAACGAGCTGGGTGAGTTTCTGCGGGTACGTCGCTCCCGCCTGAACCCCGCCGACGTGGGCTTCCCGGGCTCCGGGTCACGCCGGGTCGCGGGGCTGCGGCGTGAGGAGGTCGCCGTCCTGGCAGGCGTCAGCGCCGACTACTACGCGCGCCTGGAGCAGGGCCGGGAACGCCACCCCTCCGGGCAGGTCATCGACGCGATCGCGGGGGCGCTGCGCCTGGACACTGACGCCCGCTGGCACGCGTACCGGCTGGCCGGACTCGTGCCGAAGACGTCTCCCGTCGGCCGCCGCCAGGAGCGGGTGGCTCCCGCCCTGCTGCGGCTGATGGACGGCTTTCCTTCCGCCGTCGCCTACATCACCAATCGCCGCCTCGACATCCTCGCCTCGAACGCTCCCGCCCAGGCGCTGCTCTCCCCCCTCGCGAACCCCCGTGACATGGTCCACTCGCTCTTCCACGACCCCGCCGCCCGGCAGCTGTTCGCCGACTGGCAGGCCGTCGCACGCGACACGGTGGCAGCGCTGCGACTGGCGTACGGAAACCAGCGGAGCGACCCCGAGACCGGCGCGCTGGTCGACGAACTCCTCGACAGCAGCGAGGAGTTCGCGGCGCTGTGGCGCGAGCACGGCGTCGGGCGGCTGGGCAGTAAGACCAAGGTGTTCAACCACCCGGACGTGGGCCGGTTCACGCTCATCTACCAGTCCTTCGACGTACAGGACGCCCCAGGGCAGTGCCTGCTCGTCGGCAGCGCCGAGCCGGGCACGGCGGACGCCGACTGCCTCGCCCTGCTCGGCGCCCTGCACGCCGACGCGCCGCGACCGTAGGGCGGTTGAGCCCGGACCTCGCCTCGGGACGCCGTACGGTCCGATCGATTCCCCCGAGAGCGGAACGCCGGTCCCTTCCCGTGCGGCTCAGCGCTTCTAGGGTCTGTCCGGCGGATCAGGTCGGAGGACAGCTGCGGTGCCTCATTGACGCAGGTGAGCGGGGCTTGGTGCGTCTAGGTGCAAGGCGGAGGAGGGCGTCGACGCGATGGGGGTCCCCCGCTCGAGCGAAGCCGAGAGCGGGGGAGTCGGTAACCGACGACAACGCCGCAGATGGCGTGCCAAGCCCCGCGTCTCCGGCATGATCCGCCGGACAGACCCTAGGCTGAAGGGGTGAGCAACCAAGCGCCGAACGAAGCCCGCGTCATCCCTCTGCGCCCGGCGGCAGCGCCGACTCCGGCACCAACTCCGGCACGCGGGCCGCAGTTGCGGCCCCGTCCGGGTCTCGCGCCCCGCCAGGCGCCACCGGCCCCCGCTCCCGCGACCAAGGAGCCGCTGTGGCGTGACCTGGTGGGTGACGTCCTGCGGCGCGAGCGGCTCGCCCAGGAGCGCACGCTCAAGGACGTGGCCGACACGGCCCGGATCTCCATGCCGTACCTCTCGGAGCTGGAACGCGGCCGAAAGGAGGCTTCGTCCGAAGTCCTCGCGGCCGCCGCTCGCGCCCTGGGCCTCGGTCTGGGCGACCTGCTTTCGCTGGCCCAGGACGAGCTCACCCGACTCGCTCAGGTCAGGCCCGGCCGGCACCGCTCCACCACGACCTCGCGGTACGACGGCATGTGCCTCGCCGCCTGACCGGTCAGGCCGGCCTGCCCGGCCTGCCCGGCCTGTCAGATCACCGGGAGCCGACGGCTCACCACCTCGTCGGCGATCCCGTACGCCACGGCCTCCTGCGCGGTGAAGACCTTGTCGCGGTCCATGTCCGCGCGGAGGGTGGCGACATCGTGGTGAGTGTGCCGCGAGAGGACCTCCTCGACCTGCGAGCGGATGCGGAGCATCTCCTTGGCCTGGAGGGCGAGGTCGGAGACCGTCCCCTGCCGACCGCCGCTCGCGGGCTGACCCAGCAGCACGCGCGCGTGCTCCAGCACGAACCGCCGCCCGGGATCGCCCCCGGCCAACAGCACCGCCGCGGTCGAGGCTGCCTGCCCTACACAGAACGTCGAGATCGGCGCCTGCACGTACGTCATCGTGTCGTAGATCGCCATGAGTGAAGTGAACGATCCCCCGGGCGAGTTGATGTAGATCGCGATCTCGCTCTCCGGGCTCGACGACTCCAGATGGAGGAGTTGCGCGATGACGACGTTCGCGACCCCGTCGTCGATCTCGGTGCCGAGGAAGATGATCCGCTCGGACAGCAGCTTGCTGAAGACGTCGTACGAGCGCTCACCCTGCGGAGTCCGCTCGACCACGTTCGGAATCGTGTAACTACCCATGTCAGAGCCCCATCCGTCGCCGTGACGCGGCCGGGCGGACGTCGTCGAGCGACTCCACGACCCGGTCGACCATTCCGTAGTCCTTCGCCTGCTCGGCCGTGAACCAGCGGTCGCGGTCGCCGTCGCGGGAGATCGTCTCCTCGCTCTGGCCGGTGTGCTCCGCGGTGATCCGCTCGATGGCCTTCTTCGTGAACTCCAGGTTCTGCGCCTGGATTTCGATGTCCGCGGTGGTTCCGCCGATACCCGCCGAGGGCTGGTGCATCATGATCCGCGCGTTCGGGAGCGCGAAGCGTTTGCCGTGCGCGCCGACGCTGAGCAGGAACTGCCCCATGCTCGCCGCGAATCCCATGGCGAGCGTCGAGACGTCGTTCGGGATCAGCGTCATCGTGTCGTAGATCGCCAGGCCCGCGGTCACCGATCCGCCCGGGCTGTTGATGTACAGGCTGATGTCGGTCCGCGAGTCCTCCGCGGACAGCAGGAGCAGCTGGGCGCAGACCCGGTTCGCGGAGACCTCGTCGACCTGCGTACCGAGCAGGACGATCCGCTGCGCGAGCAGTTGCGCGGCCAGATGGTCGTCGAAACGGGTCGCAGGTGTGTCGCCCTCGTCGGCCCGCGGTGCGCGGGCCGGGTCCCAGCCGGTGATGAGTGGAGTCATCGGTCCTCCGTGAGGTGTCGGCGCGGCGCGTCCTTCGTCGCCGCGATCTCCACTCTCGGACCGAATGCGCGCGGAATCAGCTTTCTCGGCCGGCAGCAGATTCGCTACGGGCAGAGGTGGCAGGAGGCAGCTCCGGTCCCTCCTGCCACCGCCAAGTGCCTGCCCCGGTCGAACTCCGTCCCCGAACCCGGGAATCCTGGGCACGACGGCGGATCCGGGCCCGCGCCGCCGATGAGTTTTCGGGCGAGGAACAGTCGACAGAGGTGACGACGTTCCCCGCCCGAGGAGGCACTCATGTCCGCCAGTGGATTCACCACCTGTCTGTGGTTCGACGGTCAGGCCGAGGAGGCCGTGGACCACTACATCTCGATCTTCAAGAACTCCGAGCTCGGCAGGATCAGCCGATACACGGAGGCCGGACCTGGACCCGTCGGTTCCGTGGTGACCGTCGAGTTCGTGGCCAACGGCCAAAAGTTCATTGCCCTCAACGGCGGCCCGCAGTTCACGTTCAACGAGGCCATCTCCTTCCAGATCGACTGCGACGACCAGGAGGAGGTGGACTTCTACTGGAACAAGCTCACCGAGGGCGGCGGCGAGGGTGGCCCCTGTGGCTGGCTCAAGGACAAGTACGGCGTCTCCTGGCAGGTCGTCCCGGTGAGGCTCATCGAGATGGTCATCGACCCGGACCCGGCGAAGGCGGCCCGCGCCACCGCGGCGATGCTCAAGATGGGCAAGCTGGACATCGCGACCCTGGAGAAGGCGTACGCGGGCGAGTAGCCCGCCCCTGATGAACCCGGTACAGCGGTCGGCTGCTCAGGCGAGCTGACCGCTGTGCAGAGCCGTGTACGCGCCGCCCCGGCGCAGCAGCTCCTCGTGGGTGCCGACCTCCTGGATCGCCCCGTCCCCCATCACGACGATGCGGTCCGCACCGCGGATGGTGGACAGCCGGTGCGCCACCACGAACGTGGTGCGGCCGTGCAGCAGCCGGGCCAGCGCCTGCTGGACGAGAGCCTCCGAGCGGGTGTCGAGCGCGGAGGTGGCCTCGTCCAGGATGAGCACCCGGGGATCGCGGATCAGCGCCCGCGCGATGGCGAGCCGCTGCCGTTGTCCCCCGGAAAGCCGTGCCCCGTGCTCGCCCACCACCGTGTCGAGCCCCTCCGGCAGCCGGTCCACGAACTCCAGCGCGTTGGCGTCGCGCAACGCCTCCCGCACCGCCGTGTCCCCGACGTCGTTCATGCCGTACGCGACGTTCTCCCGGACCGTGCCGTCGAAAAGGATCGACTCCTGCGGCACGACGGAGACGAAGCGCCGGTAGGTGCGCAGGTCCAGGGTGTTCATGTCGGTTCCGTCGAGCAGTAGCCGGCCCGAGGTCGGACGGATGAAGCCGATCACGAGATTGAGCACCGTCGACTTCCCGGCCCCCGAGGCGCCGACCAGGGCGATGGTCTCGCCGGGGGAGACGGACAGACTGAAGTCCCGTACGGCGGACCGGTTCTCGTCGTACGCGAGCGCCACCTTCTCGAAGGTGACGGCACCGCGCACCGAGGTCACCTCCGCCTTGCCCTCGTTGTCCTCCAGCTCGGGCGCCTGGAGGACCTCGCCGATCGACCGCACGGACTCCAGGCCCTTCGTGATCACCGGAGCCAGCGCCGCAAGCGTCGTCGTGGAGTTGGTGAGCGTCGTCAGGAACGCGCTGAGCATGACGACGTCGCCGGGTGTGACACCCCAGTACCCGTAGTACGACACCAGCGCCGCGCCGGTCAGGAAGAGCACGCCGACGACGTTCAGGAACACCCAGGCCAGAGAGGTGAACCGCCCGTTGAGGAGGTCCAGGCGCAGCCCGGAGCTGAGGACCTGCCGCAGGGTGCCGTCCATGCGGCGCAGCGCGTTGCCCTCCAGACCGTGCGCCCGCGTGACGGAGATGAGCCGGGTCATCTCGGTGACCCGCGTGGACAGATGCTCGACCTCGTGCCGGAAGTGCTCGTTGTGGGAGCGCAGCCGGGTGCGCAGTCGCGCCACGAGGAGGGCGGCGACCGGCACGACGCACAGGAAGACGGGCAGGAACTCGGGTGTGCGGATGGCGATGATGACCAGGCCGCCGGTCAGCACGGTGAGCGCGCCGAGCCCGGTCTCGGCGGTCTGCTGCACGCCTTGCTCGACGGTCTCCACGTCCCGGACGACCTTGGCCTGGAGCACGCCCGCGCTGACCCGCGAGTGGTAGCCGATGGACAGCTGCTGCATGCGCGTGCAGAGGGCCGACCGCAGACCGGTGCCCATGCGGCGCACGCTGCCGTAGAGCAGGCGCACGTACAGCAGATGCAGGGGGATGTTGACCAGCAGGATCAGCAGGATGACCCCGGCGCTCAGCCACACCCGGCCGACCGGCTGGTGCTGGACGACGGTGTCGATGATGGACGCGGTGATCAGGGGCAGCAGCCACACAGGGCTGTGCTTGACGGTGAAGACGAGGAACGCCACGGCGAGCCGTCGGCGGTCGGCGCGGAACAGGTAGACGAGGGTGCGTATCGGGTGCTCGCCACGGTAGCGGTGGTCGAGCGGTCTGTCGGACGACGCCATAGGCGTTGGTCCTCCTCGGTGGCCGAGTCGTGGGCGAGTTGTGGCCGCGCTGTGGCCGAGGTGCGGGCGAGCGCTTCCTGCCCACGTCGCGTCGGCGTACACGCGAGCAGCCGGCCGTGCTCGCACATGGGTGCGTAACGAGTGCGTTTCCGAGGTTAATTTCCGCGTTCCGGGGGTTGGCGCGAAACCGTCCCCTGGTTATCGTTCACGCACTTCACTTAATCGTTCCGTTGAACGAATAGCGGGAAGGGCGGTCGGTCCATGTCCGACATCCACCACCCGGGACGGCGGTCGGTCCTCGCCGCGGGTGCCGCGAGCGCCGCGGCCCTCGGTGCGTCCTGGCTGCTCACCGGCTGTACGGGGGCCGCCGCAGCGCCTGTTCTGCCCGCCGCCGCGCAGATGGGCGCCCCCGACCGCGGCGGCACCCTCCGTATCGCCAGGCCACCCGCCTCCGACGCCGAGACCCTCGATCCGGCCAGTGCGCTGTCGGCGTACGAATACCTGGGCGCCCTCTACAACCGGCTCGTCCGCGTCGGCGAGAACGGCGACCTGGCCCCCGACCTCGCAGAGTCCTGGGAGCCCGACGCCAAGGCCCGCACCTGGACCTTCCGCATCCGCAAGGGCGTCACCTTCCACGACGGGCGGAAGCTGACCTCGGCCGATGCCGCGTACACCCTGCGCCACATCCTCGACAAGGCGACCGCCTCGCCCCAGGCCGCCGTGCTCGCCCCGCTCATCGACCCCGACACGCTCCGCACCCCCGACGAGCACACGCTGGTCGTCCCGCTGAAGACCCCCAACGCGGAGTTCCCGAGCCTTCTCACCCACTACAACTGCTATGTCGTCCCCGACGGAAGCGCCCGCTCGATCGGCCGCACCGGTATCGGCACAGGACCGTTCAAGCTGGAGTCGTTCGCACCGGCGGGGGCCGGTCGCGTCACCGCCTACGAGGACCACTGGCAGGGTCGCCCCGTCCTCGACGCGATCGCCTTCTACTCCGTCGCCGACATGTCAGCCCGCTCGAATGCGTTGCTGGCCGGCCAGGTCGACCTGCTCTCGCAGACGAACCTCGACTTCGCGACCGCCCGCGTGGTGGCCGCTTCCGACCGGGCCACCATCGCCCGGGTCAAGAACGCTCAGTGGTACGTCCTGCCGATGCTCACCACCGAGAAGCCCTTCACTGACGTACGCGTCCGGCAGGCGATGAAGCTCGCCTACGACCCCGAGCACGTGGTGAAGGTCGCCCTGCAGGGCGCGGGCACCGCCGGCTGGGACAACCCGGTACCGCCCAGCGACCCCTCGTACATCTCCGCACACCCGAAGCACGACCCGGAACAGGCGCGGTACCTGCTGAAGCAGGCCGGGCACGAGGGCCTGGCGATCGACCTCTACACGTCCTCGTACGACCCGGTCTTCACGCCGATGGCACTCGCCTACCAGGACTCGGCCAAGCGCGCCGGTATCCGGATCAAGGTCAAGACGGCGGCCGCGGACTCGTACTACACGCAGATCTGGATGAAGAAGCCGCTGATGGCGACCTACTGGTACACCGGCAGACCTGTCGACCAGCTCTTCACCCAGGTCTTCCGCAGCGGCTCCTCGTACAACGAGACCGCCTGGTCCGACAAGGACTTCGACGCGCTGCTCGACCGCGCGCGAAGCGAGACGGACGACACGCGGCGGCGCGAACTGTACGGCGAGGCGCAGACCTTCGTCATCGAGAAGGGCGGGGCGATGACCCCGATGTTCGCCGACCGGCTCGTCGGCATCTCGCGGAAGGTGCGCGGATACGCCGAGCACGGCTTCGAGTTCGACTACCTCGGCATCGGTCTGAAGGGGGCCTGAGCATGTTCTCCTTCATCGCCCGCAGGGTGGCCGCCGCCGTCGGCACTCTGTTCCTCTCCTCAATCCTCGTCTTCCTCGCCGTACAGGCGCTGCCCGGCGATGTCGCCACCCAGGTCCTCGGCAAGGACGCGACACCCGACGCCGTGGCCGCGCTGCGCGAGAAGCTGAAGCTCGACCGGCCCGCCTGGGAGCGGTACGTCGACTGGATGCGCGGAGCCCTGCACGGAGACTTCGGTGTCTCCCTCGTCTCCGGGAAGGCGGTCGGCGGCGAAGTCTCCATGTATCTCGGCAACTCCGCGCTGATCGCCCTGATCACCGTTCTCTTCGCGGTCACCGGTTCGATCGTCCTCGGCATCCTCGCGGGCCTGTACCGCGACCGCTGGCCGGACCATCTGATCTCCACGGTCAGCCTGGTCGGGATGAGCGTCCCCGAGTTCGTGGTGGCGACCGTGCTGGTGCTCTGCTTCTCGGTCGCGCTGCCGTGGTTCCCCGCGGTCGTCCTGTACGGCCCGGAGGCGAGCATCGGTCAACTCCTGCCCGCCGTATGGCTTCCAGCGCTCTCCCTCGCCGTCGTCATGGCCGCGTACATCGTGCGCATGGCCCGTACCTCCGTCATCGACGTGATGGCGAGCGAGTACGTCACCACGGCCCGGCTCAAGGGCCTGTCGCCCTGGCGGGTCGTCACCCGGCACGCCCTGCCCAGCGCGCTGCTGCCGACCCTGCACGTCATCGCGCTGAACGTCGCCTGGCTCGCGGGCGGAGTCGCCGTCGTCGAGAACGTCTTCAACTACCCGGGGATCGGCAAGCTGATGCTGTCCTCGGTCCAGAACCGCGACCTGCCCGTCATCCAGGCCATCGCCCTCATCAGCGCCGTTGTTTACGTCGCCTGCAACTTGGCCGCCGACCTCGGCGCCATGGCCCTCAACCCCAAGCTCCGTACCCGAGGGAGGACCCGATGACCACGCTCGACACCGCCCCGGTAGCCGCTCCGCCGCCTGCCGCCGAGGCACGCGCCGTCCGCGCCTGGCGCACCCTGCGCTCCTCGCGCACCGCCGTCATCGGCCTCGCGATCGTCGCCGTACACGTGCTGATCGCCCTGCTCGCCCCACTCCTCACCTCCTACGACCCGATCGCCAACGACGCCTCGCACGTCCTGCTCGGCCCGAGCTGGGAACACTGGGCCGGAACGGACCAGTACGGGCGCGACGTCCTGACCCGAGTGCTGTACGGCGGCCGGTACGCCCTCGGCGTCTCCGTCGCCGCGACGCTGCTGACCGTCGCGCTCGGCACGGTGGTCGGTTGCGCGGCGGCGCTGCGCGGCGGCTGGTTCGACGACGTGCTGGGGCGGGTCCTGGACGCGGTGCTGTCCATACCGGCGATCCTGGCGCTGCTCGTCATCGTCACCGCGCTCGGGACGGGACCCGCGGTCATCGTCCTCGCGATCGCCGTGGTGTACGTGCCCCAGGTCGTACGAGTCGTGCGGGGCGCGGCACTCGCCGTCGTACCCGCCGACTATGTGACCGCGGCCCGCGCCCGCGGCGAAGGTACCTGGTCGATCCTGCGGCGCGAGATCCTGCCGAACATCACCGACGTGGTGTGCGTGGAGTTCGCGATGCGCGCCTCGTGGGTCGTGCTGCTGATCAGCTCGCTGTCCTTCCTCGGCTTCGGCGCCGACCCGCCGACACCCGACTGGGGTCTGATGGTCGCCGAGAACCGCACCGCCATCACCGTCGTCCCCATGGCGAGTCTCGCCCCGATCATCGCCCTGGCCACGCTCGTGGTCGGGCTCAACCTCGCGGCCGACGGCCTGTCCAAGGCCTGGGGCGTCGACCGGATCAGGGAGGGCTCCTGATGGCCACCTCGATCGTCTCCGTGAACTCCCTTTCCGTGGCCTACCGTTCGAGCGGGCGGGACGTGCCCGTCGTGCACGAGGTGTCGCTGGAAGTGAGCGCCGGGCAGACCCTGGCGCTGGTGGGCGAGTCGGGCAGCGGCAAGTCGACCGTCGCCGCGACACTGCTCGGGCATCTGCGGCACGGGTCCCGGATCACCTCGGGCTCGGTTCTCCTCGACGGGAGGGACGTCTTCGCCCTGCCCGCAAGGGAGTTGAGGCGGCTGCGCGGCGGGACCGTCGCCATGGTCGGGCAGAACGCGGGCCATGCCCTGACGCCGTCCATGCGGATCGGGCGGCAGATCGCGGAGGCAGGCGGGGACGTGTCTGTGGTGGAGCTGTTGGAGCAGGTCCGGCTTCCGAGCCCCGCCGAACTCGCCCGCCGCTACCCGCACGAGCTCTCCGGCGGTCAGCAACAGCGCGTCGCGATCGCCATGGCCATCGCGGCCCGCCCGAAGCTCCTCGTCCTCGACGAGCCGACGACCGGCCTCGACGTCGTCACCCAACGCGGCGTACTCGATCTGATCGGCGCCCTGCGCGACGAACTCGGTCTGGCGGCCGTGCTGGTGAGCCATGACCTCGGGGTCGTGGCCCATATGGCGGACGAGGTCATCGTGCTGCGGTCCGGACGGGTCGTGGAGGCGGCGCCCACCCGGCAGCTGTTCGCGATGCCTCAAGACCCGTATACAAGGCGGCTGTTGGCGAGTGTTCCGCGCCTGGACGACGCCGGTCTCGCGCTCGTCGGCGAGGCGGGGGAGCGCGAGGTGCGGCCGAAGGCGCAGGTGCCGGACGGCGCACCGGTCGCGGTGTCCGCGGTGGACGTCACGATCGACTATGGCTCGGTGCGCGCGGTGCATGGTGTGTCCTTCGACGTCCGGCGCGGCGAAATACTCGCGCTGGTAGGGGAGTCGGGCAGCGGTAAGTCCACGCTGGCCTGGGCGCTCGCGGGCCTGCGCACTCCGTCCGGCGGCACCATGACCCACGAGTCGGGAGACCTCGCGCGCCCCGCGCAGAAGCGGCCGCCGTCCCTGCGACGCCGAGTCCAGCTGGTCTTCCAGAACGCCGATACGTCGCTCAACCCGCGCCGCTCGGTGGGCGACGCGGTCCGGCGCCCGCTCCGCTTCTTCGGCGCCGCCGCCTCCCGGACGGAGGCCACCGCCCGAGCCCGGCAGCTCATCACCGACGTACGCCTCGACCCCGCCCTCGCCGACCGGCTGCCCGCCCAGCTCTCCGGCGGCCAGCGCCAACGGATCGGCATCGCGCGGGCGTTGGCGGGCGAGCCCGACGTCCTGATCGCCGACGAGATCACCACGGCCCTGGATGTCTCCGTCCAGGCCGATGTGCTCCGGCTGCTCGACGACCTGCGCCGGGAACGGGAGCTGGCATGCCTGTTCATCAGCCACGACCTGGCCGTCGTACGAGGCATCGCCGACCGTGTCGTCGTCCTGCGCCACGGAGTGGTGGTCGAGGAGGGGCCCACGGACGCGGTGTTCGCCTCCCCGGGACACCCCTACACGCGCCGGCTGATGGCCGCCGTTCTCGAACCCGACCCGGACGCGGGGCCGTTCGTCGACGGCGCGGTCGACTGGGAGGACGCGGCCGAACCGGGCGACCTCTGGACCGAGCACGACGACGAGGACGGTGACCGTGACCCAGGCCACCGGGTGCGTCGCTGGCGTCCGGCCGGTCACCCCAGTGCTCCCACCGCTCTCACCAGCCTCAGCACAGAAGGAGTTTCGTGAAGTACCGCGAGGAGTTCGAGCACCAGGTCGTCCGCGAGGACGTCTGGATCCCGACCCGCGACGGGAGGACCCGCCTGCACGCTCGCGTATGGCGCCCGGTCGGCGCGGACCCCGTGCCCGCGCTGCTCGAATACCTCCCGTACCGCAAGAGCGACTGGACCGCGCCCCGCGACGCCCAGCGCCACCCCTGGTACGCGGGGCACGGCTACGCCTCCGTCCGTGTCGACATCCGGGGCCACGGAGACAGCGAGGGCACACCCGGCGACGAGTACGACGCGCAGGAGCTCGCGGACGGCGTAGACGTCGTCAACTGGCTTGCCGCGCAACCCTGGTGCACCGGCAAGGTCGGCATGTTCGGCATCTCGTGGGGTGGCTTCAACTCCCTTCAGATCGCCGCCCTCGCCCCCGAACCGCTCAAGGCCGTCGTGACGGTCTGCTCCACGGACGACCGCTACGACAACGACGTGCACTACATGGGCGGCGCGCTGCTCGGCATCGACATGCTCGCCTGGGCGGGCACCATGCTGGCCTTCGCCTCCCGCCCACCGGACCCTGCCCAGGTCGGCCACGACCGCTGGCTGCCGATGTGGCGCGAACGCCTCGACGCCCTCGAACCCTTCCTGCACACCTGGCTGGAACACCAGCAGCGCGACGACTACTGGCGGCACGGCAGTGTCTGCGAGGACTACACCGCCCTCGACGCGGCCGTCCTCGCGGTCGGCGGCTGGAACGACCCGTACCGGGACACCGTGCTCCGGCTCGTGGAACACCTGCCAGGCGAACGGGTAAGGGGGATCATCGGCCCCTGGTCGCACCAGTATCCCGACCGGGGGCTGCCGCCCGGCCCGGCGATCGGCTTCCTCCAGGAGACGCTGCGCTGGTGGGACCAGCACCTGAAGGGCATCGACACGGGAGTCATGCGGGAGCCCCTGCTGCGGGCCTGGATCACCGACCCGGTCCCGCCCGCCACCTCGTACGACGTACTGCCCGGACGTTGGGTAGGCGACACCAACTGGCCCTCGCCGAAGGTTGGTTGGGACGAACGTCCGCTGGGAGCGGGAGCCGCCCCGGTCGTCGTGCGCTCCCCGCAGCACACCGGACTCAACGCCGGCCGCTACTTCCCCTACGGCAACGCGAGCGACCTGCCGCCGGACCAGCGTGAGGAGGACGGCCGTTCGGTCTGCTTCGACTCCGAGCCGCTCACCGAACGGGCCGAGATCCTTGGCCGGCCGCGCGTCCGGCTCCGCCTCGACAGTGCGACCCCGCGGGGCCACGTCATCGCCCGCCTGTGCGACGTCGCCCCGGACGGCTCGTCCACGCTCGTCACCCGTGGGGTGCTCAACCTGCTGAGCCGACACGGCCGTGACCGGGCCGTCGAGTGGACACCGGGGACGTACGAGGACGTCGAGTTCGAGCTGACCGGCATCGGATACGCCGTCCCGCCCGGCCACCGCATCCGGCTCGCCCTCTCCGACACCTACTGGCCCTGGGTCTGGCCGCACGGCGAGCGCGGCGAACTGCGCGTCGTACCGATCGACAGCGCCGTACTGCTGCCCCTGCGCGAGGCCGGGGCCGAACCGCCGATCCGCTTCGAGGAGCCCGAACAGGCCACCCCGCTGGACGTGATCTACGACCGGGCCGCCGAGCCCGCGCCCGAGCGACTGGTCACGCACGATGTCGCCAAGGGGTTGTGGATGCTGGAGGTCGACCCGAACTACGGGGGATCACGGACGTATCCGGACGGGCTGCGCTACGAGGAGAGTGCACGGGAGACGTACCGCATCCGCAGCGACGACCCCCTGTCCGCGCACGCCGTGTCCGAGTGGCGCATCCGGCTGCGGCGCGGGGACGACTACGACGCTGAGATCATGGCGCGGACGGAGCTGCGTGCCACGGCCGCGGACTTCGTCATGGACAGTCGCGTCGAAGCACGGGCGAACGGAGAGACAGTGGCCAAGCGCGCATGGCACCGCACCACCCCGAGGACGTCGGGATGACGGCCGCCAAGCCCCCGCAGGCCGCGAAGTCCCCGCGCCGCGCCGTGGCCGCCGCCGACCGCACCCGCCAGCCCACCGAGGTGCGCCGCCGGCTCATCGTCGAAGCAGCCGTGCCGTTGATCGCCGAGCGCGGGTACGCGTCGGTGGGGGTGCGTGACGTCGCCGCCGCGGCCGGGGTCTCCGTCGGCACGGTCACCTACCACTTCGGCAGTGTCCAGGAGATCCTCTCCGAGGCGATGGTGCTGCACATCGAGCGGTACTACGCGGCACTCAGCGAGGCGGCCGAGCACGCGACCAGCGGGGCCGAGGCGCTGCGGCTCCTTGTCGACGCGCTGTTCACGGAGGACACCGACCGGCACTGGCGGATGTGGTTCGACTACTGGAACGCCGGCGACCAGGACCCGGACCAGCCCTTCGCCCGCGGCCAGGGACAGCGGTACGAGGCCTGGCACACCCAGATCCGCGAACTGGCCGAACGGGGCGTCGCCGACGGGGAGTTCGCCTCCGACGATCTGCACGGCTTCACGGTCCGCTTCGCCGCCCTCGCCGACGGCCTGGCCCTGCAACGGCTGCGGCAGGCGCCTCTGTTGAGCACGCAGGATGCCAGGCGCCACCTCAACCGGCTGGTCGAGACGGAGCTTCGCCCCCGCGCTTGACTTGGGGGCCCTCAGCCGGCGTTGGCGGCGATCACCCGGGTGATCTCACGCGTGATGCGCAGGATCCCCGGAGAGCGGACCGGACAGGGCTTCGGGGTGGTCGTGGTCAGTTTGAGGCAGAAGTGCAGGGGGTCCTTGTCGTGGTGCAGGGCGGTGCGGTCGAGGCCGGGTTGGGTGCAGTACTCGGGGTGCTCGTGCTCGTACGAGGTGCACGGCAGGTACTGGACCCAGGTGTTGCGTGCCGACGCGGGGCTCACGGTCTTCCCTGCGTCGGCGACCAGGCCGCCGGAGGCGCGGGCCCGCTCCTCGTACAGTGCGTTGACGCCCTTGACCCGGTCGGGGGTCATCGGGTCCGGCCCCTGGAGCACCCATACGAGCGTGGGTGGGTGTGCGCCGCCGGCCGCCGAGATCTGGTCGGTCAGCCGTTTCATGTCGGCTTCGTACCGTTCGAAGTACGTCTTCCCAGGCTTGTCGTACGTGATGCCGCCCATGCAGGGCGTGTAACCCCAGGAGTTGCCCCAGAACTGCAGCACCACGAAGTCCGGCCGCAGCGAGCGCACCAGAGCGGCCGCCTTGTCCGCGGTCGGGACGAGGGACCTGTCCGCGCCGCCTTCCAGGTAGTCGCACAGGGTGGTGCCCGAGTACGGGGCACTCGTGTACCGCGCGTCCAGTTGGTCACGCAGCAGGTCCCCGAGCACCTCCTGGTTCTCCATGGCGAGCGAGTCGCCGAGGTAGAGCACGGTAGGCGCCTTCGAGGGGGCGTCCGGCGCATCGGGGGAGGCGGAGGCCGCCGGCCGCTGACGCGTCGTCGAGGTCGGTGCCGTCGAGGTGTCGGGCGTCGCGCGGGCGGGCGGTGACGCCTCGGGGCCCGACGCCGGGTCGCCGCACGCGCCGAGCAGCAGCCCGGCCAACAGCGCCCCGACGATCCACCGCTCGCGCATACGACAACTCCCGCCCACCGAAAGGGCCCCCAGGCAAGCACAGCCGAGCTCAAGGGGGAAGACACCCCGGTCACAACTCTCGCCGCACTGCGCCGAGTTGAAGAAGGACCGAGCGTCCACGTCAGCCCTCGACAGCTCCCGAGCGAAGCGCCGGCAGATCCGGGCGTCCGCGGCGTGAGAGCGATTTCGGGCGGCAGAAGGCCGGAGAGCCCGAAACCGACGTCGTACGGGCGAAACCGCTCGCCCTGTCCGCGGGTGGCCACCTTTGCGGACCTCTCACGTCGCGTTCCGTGGGCGGATGCGGGCGGCGAGTACCGCGACATCGTCCTCCGCGTGGCGGGCGTTGAGACGCACGAGGACCTCGTCGAGGAGTTGGTCGACGCCCGCTCCCTGCGGCAGCCGCATCTCGGCCAGCCGGGCGAGCGAGGCGTCGATGTCCTCGCCGCGCCGCTCCACCAGACCGTCGGTGTACATCAGCAGGGTGTCATCGGGAGTGAGCTTGCGCGTGGCCTGTTCGTAGCCGCCCACTCCGGTGCCCAGCGGGGGACCGACCGGCAGTCGCAGCAGCTCGCCGGTGCCGTCCTCGGAGAAGACGACCGGAGGCAGGTGCCCGGCGGAGGCGAGTGCGGCCGTGCCGCGTGCCGGGTCGACCTGGACCAGCAGACAGGTGGCCGGTCGCCGGTTGCCGTCCTCGGCGACCGCGGCGTCGAGTCGGCGCAGCACCCGGTGGGGCGGCAGGTCGGTGGAGGCGACGTAGCGGAGCATCGAGCGGTAGGCATTCATGTCGACCGCGGCGTTCAGCCCATGCCCCATGACATCGCCCACGACCAGCAGGGTGCGCCCGAAGTGCAGCCGTACGGTCTCGAACCAGTCACCGCCCACCAGGGTGGTGCCGCCGGCCGGCAGATAGCGGGTGGCCAGGTCGAGGTTCGGATGCGGCCGCCCCGGTTCGGCAAGGAGCGCCTTCTGAAGGTTCAGCACGGTGCTGCGTACGGCGTTGTGCCGGCGCGAATGGCCGATGTGGACGGCCGCCAGGCGCGCCGCGTAATGCGTGCCGGAGGTCTCCGGGTCGCTGAACTCCTTCCCCTGCCGGACGGCGAGCAGTACCCCGTACAGACGCCCGTGCGCGAGCAGCGGAACGGTCATGACCTGCCGCGGGACCCCTCCGGACAGGTCGATCGAGGCGCTGATCGGATGTCCCTCGTCCATCGCCTGCACGGACAGCGGCCGTGCCCCGTGCGCGGGCCACGGGGTGAGCAGCTCGGTGTCTCCCGCCGTGGCGACGCGCGAGAAGTCCGGCGTGTGGGGGTGCTGCGTGGTCGCCGGGGCGTCCGCGGGCAGCAGATCCACCGCCGAGGCGTCGCAGAAGTGCCTGCACACGAACGCGGCGAGTTCCTCGCACGTGGTCCGCTCGTCCAGCGTGGTGCCGATCGACTCGACGGCATCCTCCATGGCACCGACCGGCGACGGCGCACCCGGATTGTCCTCACCGCCTCGGCCCGTCATGTCACCTCCACCGCCCTACCCGCCCGGGTCCATCCACGCACGGGGGAGACGGGCCCGCACCCCGGTCAGTGCCGGGGCGGCACGTCGTTCACCAGCACGGCAGCCCCGTCGAAGCGGCCGGCCTCGAGGTCCTGGAGGGCCTCCTGGGCGCGTGACAGCGGGTATGCGTGCGTGGTCGCGCGTATGCCGTGGCGCGCCGCGAGGGCGAGAAATGCCCGCCCGTCCTCGCGGGTGTTCGAGGTGACGCTGCGCAGCTCCTTCTCGTAGAACAGCTCCCGCTCGTAATGGAGGGGCGGGGTGTCGCTCAGATGGATCCCGGCGATGGACAGGACCCCGCCGCGGTCGAGTGCCCGCAGGGCCACCGGGACCAGGTCGCCGACCGGCGCGAACAGGATCGCGCTGTCCAGCGGCTCGGGAGGCTCCTCGTACGCCCCGCGGGCTGACGCCGCCCCGAGGTCGAGCGCCAGCCGCCGGGCGGCCGGGTCCCGCGTCAGTACGTGCACGGTGGCACCCTGCGCGAGCGCGAGCTGCGCGCACAGGTGGGCGCTGCCGCCGAACCCGTAAAGGCCGAGCCGCCCGCCCGGCGGCAGCGAGGCCCGCAGCAGCGCGCGGTAGCCGATGATGCCCGCGCACAGCAGCGGGGCCAGGGCGATGTCGTCCACGTCGCCCGGCAGCCGGTACGCGAAATCGGCCGGGACGGTCGTGTACTCCGCGTAGCCGCCGTCGGCGTCCCAGCCCGTGTACGCGGACTCCGGACAGAGGTTCTCCGCGCCCCGCAGGCAGTACCCGCACGTGCCGTCCGTACGGCGCAGCCAGGCGACGCCCACCCGGTCGCCGACGGCGTGGTCGACCACGCCCTCCCCGAGTGCCACGACCACGCCGACCACCTCGTGCCCCGGTGTCACACCCGGCCGGTGCACGGGCAGGTCGCCCTCGGCGACGTGCAGGTCGGTGCGGCAGACCCCGCAGGCGCGGACATGGACGAGGAGCTCGCCGGCCCGCGGCACCGGCACCGGTTTCTCGACGAGACGCAGCGGCCCCTGTTCGATCGGCCCGGGCCGGACCACCTCCCACGCTTGCATCATCCCGTGCCCCGTCCCGTCGACGATCGTCGTTGTCCGTATTCCAGTTTCATGCGGAATATCCCATTCGGCGCGCGGCCAGGGCCACGGCTGACTAGCGTGAGGCGTGGAACCAGTCACCCAACCGGAGAAGGTCGACGTCATGGCCGTACAACCTGAGGGAACGCCCTGTTGGGCGGACGCGATGTTCAGCGATGTCGAGGGAGCCAAGAGTTTCTACGGTGACGTGCTCGGCTGGACGTTCGGCGAGTCGTCCAGCGAGTACGGGAACTACACGCAGGCGTACAAGGACGGCAAAGCGGTGGCCGCCGTCGTCCCGCCGATGCCCGGGGCGGAGGGCCAGTCCGCCTGGTGCCTCTACTTCGCCTCGCCCGACGCCGCCGCCACCACGCAGAAGATCCGGGACAACGGCGGTGCGGTCCTGATGGAGCCGATGCAGGTCGGCGACTTCGGCACCATGGCCCTGGCCAGCGAGCCCAGCGGCGCCGTCTTCGGCGTCTGGCAGGCGGGTGTCCACGAGGGTTTCGAAGCCACATCCGTGCCCGGCGCGTACGCCTGGGCGGAGGTCTTCACCCGTGAGCCCGAGAAGACCGACGCGTTCCTCCCCGCCGTCTTCCCGCTCAGCGCGAAGCAGGTGGACGAAGCCGAGATGGACTTCAGAATCTTCAACGTCGGCGAGGACACCGTCCTGGGCCGGATGAAGATGACGGACGACTTCCCGCCCGAGGTCCCGTCGTACGTCAATGTCTACTTCGGCGTCGAGGACTGCGACGCGGCGGTGGCGAAGGCGACCGAGCGCGGCGCCGTCCTGCGCTTCGGGCCCATGAGCAGCCCGTTCGGCCGGTTCGCGGCGCTGAGCGACCCGCAGGGCGCGTCGTTCTCCGTCATCGACCTCAACACGACCGAAGGCGACATGCCCAAGTTGACCGACGTGTCCTGAACACGTCGCCCGCCAGGGCAACCGTGCGGACGTGGTTGATCGTCCCTTCTTGTGGCCGCCGCACCTTCGGGTGACCGAACCCCCACAAGAATGGCGGGAGACCGCATGCTCCGCATTCACTTCACGTCGCACGATCTGCAGAACATCCGGGTGGCCCGGCAACCGGATCCGCTGTGGGAACTGGTCTGCAGTGTCTGCCGGCTGGAGACCGGGCAAGGACCGCTCGACTTCGGTCACTGGCGCCGCGCCGCCCGCGACCGGCTCTCCTCGGACCCGGTCGCGAACCGTGCACTGCGCCCGCTGCGGACGCTGATTCCCGCAGCGGGCTACATCCCGGACTTCCTCACGCCGTCGGTCACCGGCGGCGATCTGCCGGCCGGCCTCGACCAGCTGCGGCGCACCCCGCGCACCCGGTTGGTCCGCGACCTGACACGACTGGCCGACTCCCGCCCCGTTCCGGCCTGGGCGACCTCCCTCGGCAGGCCGGGCGGCGACTCACTGAGGTCCCTGGCGAACGCTCTGGCGATCTACTTCCGCGCCCTGCTGGAGCCGTACTGGCCGCACATCCGTACGGCGGTCGCCAACGACGTCGACCTGCGTTCCCGGCACCTCCTCGACGGCGGCACCCAGGCGCTCCTGGACGGGCTGGCCCCACTGGCGCGCTGGAAGTCACCCGTGCTGGAGGTGGACTATCCCATCGAGCGCGATCTCCATCTGGAGGGGCGCGGCCTGCTCCTGGTCCCCTCGTTCTTCTGCTGGCGCAGGCCGACCGCACTCGCGGACCCCGGCCTCGATCCGGTGCTCGTCTACCCGGTGGGGAAGGCGCCGCTCACCGTCGCGCGCGCCGCGGACGACGGCATCGAACGCCTGCTGGGCCGCACCCGCAGCGCCGTACTGGCCGAGGTGGCGGGCGGCCACGCCCGGACCACCTCCGAGGTCGCCGCGGCCGTGGGGATCGCGTTGCCCAGCGCCAGTTACCAGATCGGCGTCCTGCGCGACGGGGGACTCGTGGACAGCCGCCGTGACGGCAAATACGTCCTGCACACGGCCACCCCCCTTGGACAGCGGCTGATCGGGGACGGCGGCGGCCTTCGACCCGGTACGGGAGCATCCGTCGGACCGTGACATCATCGGCGCCATGCCTGAACGTGTAGTGGCCGCCTGTGACGGGGCGTCGAAGGGGAACCCGGGACCCGCCGGATGGGCCTGGGTCGTGGCCGACGGGGACGAGACCCCCACCCGATGGGAGGCAGGGCCGCTGGGCACGGCGACGAACAATGTCGCCGAACTCACCGCGCTGGAGCGCCTGTTGACGGCGATCGCCCCGGACGTTCCGCTGGAGATCCGGATGGACTCCCAGTACGCGATGAAGGCCGTCACCACCTGGCTGCCCGGCTGGAAGCGCAAGGGCTGGAAGACGGCCTCCGGGAAGCCCGTCGCCAACCAGGAACTGGTCGCCCGTATCGACGAACTCCTCGGCGGCCGCTCCGTGGAGTTCTGCTACGTCCCCGCGCACCAGGTCGACGGCGACCGCCTCAACGACTTCGCGGACCGCGCGGCGAGCCAGGCGGCGATCGTGCAGGAGCCCGCGGGCAGCGACCTCGGTTCCCCGCAGCCGCCGGCCGCCCCCGACACCGTCCCGGCCGCCACCGCGCGCCGCCGCGCACCGGCGAAGACCGCGCGGCAGGCCGGCCCGGCCCGCACGATCAAGGCGAAGTTCCCCGGCCGCTGCCTGTGCGGCCGTTCCTACGCGGCGGGCGAACCCATCACCAAGAACGGTTCGGGCTGGGGGCACCCCGAGTGCCGTACGACGGAAACGGCCGACGCGTAGGGCCTGTCGGTACGACGGAGACGGCCGACGCGTAGGGCCTGTCCGTACGACGGAGACGGCCGACGCGTAGGGCCTGTCCGTACGACGGAAACGGCCGACGCGTTGGCCCGTCCGACCGTCAGACCGTGTCGAACGTGTGGTGCGCCGTGTGGTCCAGCAGATCGGTCGGCCGGACGTCGCCCCACGGCTTCATCGTCTCGTTGAGGTCGACAACATTTAGGGTCCCGACGACGGGCGGATGGCCGCCCGCTCAGACATGGACCCGGTTGTGGAGATTGACGCCCCGCCGGCCTTCGAGGTGGTTGCGGAAGCCGTCCGAGGGGCTGTTCCACGGAGCCATGTCGTACGTCGCCACCTGACCGTCCCGGCTGTCGCGTGCAAACTGGCGCGCACCTCGGCGCTGTTACGCTTCGCAGTCAATTGACCGCAAAGTGCAACAAGGGAGTGCGCGTGAAGATCGCGTGCGTCGGTGGCGGACCAGCCGGCCTGTACTTCTCGATCCTGATGAAGCGCCAGGATCCGTCCCACGACATCACTGTCTACGAACGGAATCCGGCCGGTTCGACCTACGGCTGGGGAGTGACGTACTGGGCGGCCCTGCTCGACAAACTCCGCGAGGGCGACCCCGAGTCCGCGCGCGCCGTCAGCGAGAGCTCGGTCCGCTGGAGTGAGGGGGTCGCCCAGGTCGGCGGGAGCAGGACGGTGCACCCCGGCGACGAAGGCTTCGGCATCGGCCGCCGCCGACTGCTCGACCTGCTCGCCGAACGGGCCGAATCCCTCGGTGTGCGGGTCGAGTTCGAGCACGACGTGTCTGCCGAGGGGCTGCCCGACGCCGATCTCGTCGTCGCGGGCGACGGAGTCAACAGCGCCCTGCGCGAGCGCCACGCCGACCACTTCGGCAGTGACGTCACTATGGGACGGAACACCTACCTCTGGCTCGGCACCACCAAGGTCTTCGACTCCTTCACCTTCTCCTTCGTGGAGACGGAGCACGGCTGGATCTGGTGCTACGCCTACCCGTTCAGTGGAGAGCACAGCACCTGTGTCGTCGAGTGTTCCCCCGAGACCTGGACCGGTCTCGGGCTCGACGCGGCGAGCGAGGGCGATGGCCTGGCCCTCCTTGAGAAACTCTTCGCCGACCTCCTGGACGGGCACGCACTGATCGGGCGGGCGCAGAGCGACGGCAGCGCGCAGTGGCTGAACTTCCGCACTCTGACCAACCGGACCTGGCGCCACGGCAATCTGGTCCTGATCGGCGACGCGGCCCACACCACGCACTACTCGATCGGCGCGGGCACCACCCTCGCGCTGGAGGACGCACTCTCACTGGCCGGGGCGCTGCGCGAGATCCCGGATCTGGACGCGGCCCTCGCTCACTACGAACGGGAGCGCAAGGCCGCGCTTCTGTCGATCCAGAGCGCGGCCCGCCACAGCGCCCAGTGGTACGAGAACCTCCCGCGCTACATCCACCTCCCGCCGGCGCAGATGTTCGCCCTGCTCGGCCAGCGCCACTCGCCACTGCTGCCGTACATCCCGCCGCAGGTGTACTACCGGATCGACCGTGCGGCCGGACAACTGGAGGCGCTGCGCCGGTTCAAGCGCTGGCTGGGGCCGCGGCTGGCGCGTTCGGTGCAGGCCGTCCGCTCCCGCCGGTAGCCGTTTGCCAAGATTTTTGTTGGGTGAATAGCGATTCACCAGTTAAGGTGAATCGCTATTCACCCATTTTTTGTGGACTTCTGGAGTATCTGTGGCGGCTCTGCGTGAGCGAATGACGGTCCCGGTGCTGGCGTTCGGCGGGATCCTCATGGCAGTCACGCAGACGGTCGTGGTGCCGCTGCTGCCGGACCTGCCGCGGCTGACGAACTCCTCGGCGGGCGCGGTCTCCTGGCTGGTGACGGCGACCCTGCTGTCCGGAGCGGTGCTCACTCCCGTGCTGGGCCGGGCAGGGGACATGTACGGCAAGAGGCGTGTGCTGCTCATGGCACTCGCGCTGATGACGCTCGGCTCGCTGGTGTGCGCCCTCACGTCCGACATCCGCATACTGATCGCGGCACGGGCGCTCCAGGGCGCGGCCGCCGCGGTTATCCCACTGTCGATCAGCATCCTGCGCGACGAACTGCCGCCGGAGCGTACGGGTTCAGCCGTGGCGATGATGAGCTCCACCCTGGGTATCGGCGCCGCCCTCGGCCTGCCGCTCGCCGCGCTGATCGTCCAGTACGCCAACTGGCACGTCATGTTCTGGGTGACGACCGCGCTCAGCGCCGCCGGCCTCGCGCTCGCCCGGTGGGCGGTGCGGGAGTCGCCGGTCCGCGAGCCCGGCCGCTTCGACACCCTGGGCGCGCTGGGTCTTGCCGCGGGCCTGGTCTGTCTGTTGCTCGGCGTGTCACAGGGCGGACAGTGGGGCTGGACCAGCCCTCGTATCCTGGGCCTGTTCGTGGCGTGCGTGGTCGTCCTGACCCTGTGGTCGATGCAGCAGCGGCGCGCCGAACGGCCCCTGGTCGACCTGAAGTTGGCCACCCGCCCGCGGGTCGCCCTGCCGCATGTGACCGCGCTCCTGACCGGCTTCTCCTTCTACGCCAACACGCTGGTCACGGCACAGCTCGTGCAGGCGCCCGTGGCCACCGGCTACGGACTCGGCCTGTCGATCGTGGCGACCGGTCTGTGCCTGCTGCCCAGCGGGGTGACCATGCTGCTCCTCTCGCCAGTCTCGGCACGCATCTCGATGTCCCGGGGCCCGCGCGTGACGCTGGCCATCGGCGCCGCGATCATCGCCGTCGGCTATGTCGTACGCATCGCGGACAGCCGCGACCTGTGGGTGATCATCCTGGGCGCCACGGTCGTGTCGATCGGAACGACCTTCGCCTACTCGGCCCTGCCCACCCTCATCATCCGCGCCGTGCCCGCCGGGCAGACCGCGTCCGCCAACGGCGTCAACGTCCTGATGCGGACCGTCGGCCAGGCCGTGTGCAGCGCCGCCGTCGCCGCCGTACTCGTCCACCACACCAGCCTCGTCGGCGGCGTTTCCATACCCACGCTGCACGGCTATCTGCTGGCCTTCGCCATCGCGGGTACGGTCGCCCTGGTGGCCTGCGCCGCCGCGCTCGCCATACCCGCCGACGCCGCCCCTCGTGACACCCCACCGGCTCGCGACCGTACGGCAGCGACCCACGACGAGGCACTCGAAGGAGCCTGACCACCGTGATCACCCCGCCCCCCGGTCTCGCGGCAACCGCCACCGCTCCGCCGCGCCGCGACGCCGAGGAGACGAAGGCGGCCATCCTCCGCGCGGCCCGCTATCTGCTGGCCCGCCGCGCCCACGCGGACATCACGCTCAAGGCGGTCGCCGAGCGGGCGGGGGTGAGTGCGCCGCTGATCCTGAAGTACTTCGGAAACAAGGACGCGCTCTTCGCACGCGTCATTTCCTTCGAGTCCGATGCCGACGGCCTGCTGGACGCGCCGCTGGAGGACCTCGGCCGGCACATGGTCCGCCATCTGCTGATCGGCCAGACCGAGCGCGGCGCCGACCCCGTCCTGCGCATCGTGTTCGCCCCGCTCCAGGGCGAGCAGGGCGACATACTGCGCGCCAACTTCCGCACCCAGGTCAGCGGCCGCCTCGCCGAACGCCTCAGCGGCCCCGACGCGGGCCTGCGCGCCGAACTCGCCGTCAGCACACTGCTCGGCCTCGGCGTCATGTACGGCATCGCCCGCGGAACCAGCCTGCGCGCGACGGCGATCGAGGACATCGTCGACCGGTACGGCCCGACGGTGCAGGCCCACATCACCCGCCCGGTGTGAGGAACCGACGGCTCAGTTCACCCCGTGCGGGCGGAACTGGACGCTGATCCGTGGCCCCGCCGCCCGCGCCGACTTGGGGATGGCGTGCTCCCAGGTGCGCTGGCAGGAGCCGCCCATCACGATCAGGTCGCCGTGTCCGAGAGGCCGCCGCACAGTGTCGCCTCCGCGGCGTGGGCGCAGCACCAGATCGCGCGGTGCGCCCACGGAGAGGATGGCGACCATGGTGTCCTCGCGAGCACCCCGCCCGACCCGGTCCCCGTGCCAGGCCACGCTGTCGCGGCCGTCGCGGTAGTAGCAGAGTCCGGCCGTGGTGAACGGCTCACCGAGCTCGGCGGCGTAGTGCCCGGACAGCGTTTCCCGCGCCTCGTCGAGGACCGGGTGCGGCAACGGGTCGCCGCCGCCGTAGTACGCGAGCAGTCTCGGTACGTCGACCACGTGCTCGTACATCTGCCGTCGCTCGGCGCGCCACGGCACGTCCGCGACGAGCCGCGCGAAGAGGGCGTCGGCCCCGGCCAGCCACCCGGGCAGCAGGTCGATCCAGGCGCCGTGGCCCAGCGTGGTCCGGCGCATCCCGTTCAGTGGGGTGAGGCGCAGTTCGTCGGTCTGGTCGAAGAGTGAGCCCTGGAGGTGCGTGGACATGCGTCCAGCGTACTCCGTAATCGAATGTATGTTCCATTGCTGGAGGTGGTGGTGTGGGTCGAGGGGCCTCCGCGACCCGCGTCGTGTCTGATGGCGGCCGGCTTCTCTCGCGTGGGCGGGTCCCTCAGGCGCTGCGTGTATGGCGGGTGTCGGCAAGGAGTTCGGAGGTTGCCTCCCACAGTGCGCGCTGGGCCTGTTCGCCACGGTCCGCCTTCGGGCACTCCAGCGGCTTGGCGCCCTTGGCGGCGAAGTAACCGCCCGTGTTCGCCGCGAACGCGGGGTCGGTCGCGAGACGGACGATGATCTCGGCGCCGCGCCGGGGGTCCCCGATACGCAACCGGGTGAGGAGCTTCTGCAAGGCCCCGGCGAAGGGGAGTTCGCGGCCGAGTCCGGTGACGTTGAACCCCGGGCAGCAGCAGGTGACCGTGACTCCCTTTCCGTCGAGCTGCCGGGCGAGCTCCTGGGTGAACATGATGTCCATCAGCTTGGTCCGGCCGTACAGCCCGCTTGACTCCCGACGCGTGTAGTCGGCCGTGCCGGTGAGGTTCTGGAGCGGATAGACGCCGTCGGCCCGGAGTGAGGCCCGGGAGGCGACCGTGATGATCCGGGAGGGCGTCGAGGCCGTCAGTTTGTCGCGCAGGGCTGCGGTGAGAGCCCAGGGCGCGAGGTAGTTGACCACGGTCATCTCGGCGAGCCCCTCGGAGGTGACCCGTTGGGAGAAGCCGTGCAGGCCCGCGTTGTTGATCAGTACGTCGATGCGCGGGTAGCGGGCGTCGATCTGTTTTCCCGCACGGTGGACGTCACCCAGCAGCGAGAGGTCGGCGAGGAAGACGTCGACCGGAGTTCCCGGTGCGGCCTCCTCGATCTCCCGCCGCAGCGCGTCGGCCTTCCCCTCGCTGCGGGCCACGAGGCCGAGGTGGGCTCCGGCGCGGGCGAGGTCGAGGGCGGCAAGCCTGCCCAGGCCGTTGGTCGCGCCGGTCATGACGATGACGGGTCGAGCGTTCATGGAGTTCTCTCCGTGGCGGATGGCGAGGTGGTGCGGAGTGCCTCGCCGACGGATGATGAGGTACCTCAGTAACGTAACACGTAACATTGGTGAGGCACCTCATCAATCGAGGAGAGTGTTCGAGGCGACGACAGGAGCGATCACCATGACCGGCGGCGACCAGATGAGCCCCACGGATGTCGGGCTGCGGTACTTGTCACTGGGCTACCGCCTGCGCAGGGTCGTCGACGACGGCATGAGCGCGGGCGGCCTCTCGCTCGCCCGCACCAAGGTCCTTCAGGTCCTCGACCGTCGGGGCTCCGTGCGGCAGGCGGTGCTGGCGGAGGAACTGGGCCATGCCCCCCGGTCGGTCACGCAGTCGGTCGAGGCACTGGAGCGCGAGGGGCTGGTCGAACGGACACCGGACCCCGACGACGGGCGCTCCAAGCTCGTCACCCTGACCCCGGCCGGCGCCAAGGCGCTGGCGGCCGGCACCGCCGCGGGCGAGCATGTGCTGCGCGAGATCTTCGGGGCCATGGGGGACGACCGGCTGGCCGATCTGGACGGGCTTCTGGACGCCATCGAGGCGGCGATGTCGCCGACCGCCCCGGATACTCGGAACTCCCTTTCGAGGAAGCCTCGTTGACCAGCCCGAGGTTCCACCGTGAGATCACCGGGCGCGTGGGGTCTCAGCCGTCGGCCCTCAGTCCTCCGCCCTCAGCGCTCACCCCAGGAGGCGGCCTCCGGATCGGCGAGGACCTCGCGGATCACATGCTCGGCGTTGGCCGCCATCACGCGGTTCGTCGTGCGGTAGTACGGAAGCTGGTTCAGGGCCATGGACAAGGCCCAGCCGCGGCCACGTGCCCAGGTGGCGTGGTCGGCTCCTGTCGCGTGCCGGAAGGTGGGTCTCGCCTCGGCGGGGAGGAGGTTCCAGGCGGGGATGAGGTCGCAGGCGGGGTCGCCGATGCCGATGGTGCCGAAGTCCAGGACGGCGCTGAGGTGGCCCTGGTGGGTGAGGAGATTCATGGGCATCAGGTCGGAGTGGAGCCAGACGGGCGGACCGGTCCAGAGGGGTGCCGCCAGCGCCGCTTCCCAGGCGACCGTGGCCGCGACTGTGTCGATCATGCCTTCCAGTTCGCCGAGCGCGGAGCGCGTCGAGGCGTCCACGGATGCCAGCGGCCCGCCCCGGTAGCCGGGCGGCCCGCCCGGTAGGTCTACCTTCCGCAACGCGGCGACGAACGCGCCGAGGTCGGCGGCGAGCCGGACCGGGTCGGCAAGGCGGTCCGGGACGGGGAGTTCGCCGTCGAGCCAGCGGCCCACGCTCCAGGACCACGGGTACCCCGCCCCGGGAACGCCGGTGGCGAGGATCTCGGGAATGGGCAGCGGAAGCAGCGGGGCGAGGAGCGGCAGCCAGCGCCGCTCCTTCTCCACGTCTCCGGCGCCTTCCGGGACGCGGGGGAGACGTACGGCCATGTCGTCGCCGAGACGGTAGAGGGCGTTGACGGTCCCGGATGACGTGACGCGCTTGAGCGGCAGGTCGGCCCAGCGGGGGAACTGCGCGGCGAGCAACTCCCGTACGAGCGAGTCGTCGATCGGCGCTTCGTGGGCATGCATCGGGCCTGCGGACATCAGCTCCTGCTCTCGGTGTCGAAGGTCAACTTCCCTCATCCTCGGCCTGTTTCGAGCTTGTTCGCAATGCCAGGCAACCCTGCGGGCACCGGCTTCGTCTTGATCGGCAACGGGTGGGCAGCGCGTCGACCGTACTGAGCGAAGGATTCCCAGATGGAAATCCGGCGCACTATACGCTCTGCGTATACATGGCGTGTATAGCTGGATGGCCGCGCGCTGCCCGTGACAGCCAGTACCACCGGCGGGCGTTCCGACGTGGCCGACCGATGGCAGACAGAAAGGCATTCATGTACGGCAAGGCCTTCGCCCCGGAATACCAGGGCGCATTGACCACCCTGTCCGTGAACTCCTCGCTCACCGATGTCCTCGCGGCCGGCACCGAGCAACTCCGCGCGGCCGAACGCGTGGGCGCACGGGCGGAGGCGGCGCGTTCGGGCCTCGCCGTTGCCGAGGCGCACCGCCGGCTGGGGCAGGTGGCGGAAGCCGACCGGGCGTGGAAGGCGAGCTACCGCACCGCGCGCGAGGCCGGGGACGCGGCAGCCATGGCGTGGGCGCTGTGGAGCGGCGGCACCCTGGCCCGGCAGCGCGGCGCCTTCCCACTGGCTTGGCGGCTGCTGCGGCTGGCCGCCGAACTCGGTGAGCACGCCGGCGACGTCGTGGCGCGCGGCTACTCCCTGGCGGGGATGGCGGAGACCGGTCGCATCCAGGGCGACTACGCGGCCGTGACCGCCCTGCACGAGCAACTCCTGGCCGAGGCCCGAAAGCGGGGTGAGGCCCGCCACACCGTGTGGGCCCTGGAAGGCATCGCACAGATACACCGCAACACCGGCGCCTACGACACCGCCTACGCGATGTTCGAGGAAGCGGCCGAGATCGCCGCGCGCGCCGACGACCGGCGCGGCCACGCCTGGGCCCTGCGCGGACTGGCGGACATCGTCTCCGTACGCGACCAGGACCCCGACCGCGCGATGGAACTGCTGAGTGAGGCGGAGGAGTCGTGCCGTGCGATGAACCTGTCCGGAGCGCTCGCCTACAACCACAAGATGCGCGCCAACGTCCTCTACCGGGCCGGGCGTTATGAGCAGGCACGCGACGTCTACACGCAGGCGCTGGCGGAGTTCGAGGCGATGAGCGAGCCTCGCGGCCGGGCCCTGGCACGCCTCGGCCTGGTCAAGTCCCTGGCCCGCCTCGGCCGCGACCGCGCCAAGACTGAAGCGGACCTGACCGAACTGGCCCGCGTCCTGGAGAGCATCGGACTGCGCCACGCGGGGCGGATGGTCGAGGGGGCACGGACGGAGCTCGGCCTTGTGGCACCGGCCGGCAGCTCTGACACGGAGGTGACGCGATGACGCTCCTGTCCACATCCCTTCAGTCCCCGCCGGACGCCCCCGCCGCCCCGCAGATCCTGCACCGCTGCCGCGAACTCGTCGCCCCCGCGCTGGCGAAGGCGATCGGCGGACTGCACCCCTGGGTCGGGGAAATGGCCGGCTACGCCCTGGGCCGCTGTGAGGTGGGCGGCGCCCCCGCGGCGTACAGCCAGGGCAAGGGCGTACGGCAGGCACTGGCCGTCCTCGGTGCGGAGGCGGCCAGAGGTTGTGCCGACGCGGGTGTGCCCGGCGCGGTCGCCGTGGAGCTGGTGCACACCTTCTCGCTGCTGCACGACGACATCATGGACGGCGACGCGCTGCGCCGGGGCCGTCCCGCCGTGTGGAAGGCGTACGGCACCGGCCCCGCTGTCCTCGCCGGGGACGCGCTCTTCGCCCTGGCGGTGGAGACCCTCACGGCGGTACCCGCGACTCCGCATGGCGCCACGGCCGTACGTCAGTTGACGACGGCCCTCGGCGATCTGGTCCGTGGCCAGGCCGACGACCTGCTGTTCGCCCATCGTCCCTGGACCGGTCCCGAGGCGGTGGGCGTGGGGGAGTACGCGACGATGGCCGAGCACAAGACCGGCGCCCTGCTCGGCTGCGCGCTGGCCCTGGGGGCTCAACTGGCAGGCGGGCAGCGGGAGGCCGTGTACGCCCTGGACCGCGCCGGTCGTCACCTGGGCGTGGCTTTCCAGATCGCCGACGACCTGCTGGGTATGTGGGGCGATCCGGCGGTCACCGGCAAGCCGGTCCACAGCGACCTGCGCCAGGGAAAGAAGACACTCCCGGTCCTCGCCGCCCTGAACGCCCCCGGCCACTCAGCGCTGGCCGAACTCCTCACTTCCCGGGCCACCCTCGACGACTCCGCCGTACGCCGAGCGGCAACCCTCGTCGAACAGGCGGGCGGCCGTGCCGCGGCCCTGCGCGAAGCCCGGCGTCATCTCACCGCCGCGCACACGCTCCTGGCGGGCGCACCCTTGGCCCCGCGCCCCGCCCGTGACCTGCGCACCCTGTTGTCCTCCCTCGCCCACCGCGTGATCTGACATCTCCGAGCCTCCGGTCCGCTCCGTTCCGGACCGGAGGCAGCCTGCGACGTCGGTCACATGCACGTGTTGACGCATCCCACCAGGCAACCTCTTCATCTCTCGGCACATCTGTCGCCCCGGGGCGGGACAGTCCCCACGGCGTTCAACGGTGCCGTGCGTGAGGGCGGTTGGTGATCCCGGCCGCCCCTGTTCGAAGGAAATCAGTGCGTATACCCCACATACGTCGCGTGGCGATCGCCGTCGCGGTGACGACGACCGTCACGCTCCCGACGGGCCCCGCCTTCGCTTCCGTGCCTGTCGGCGCCTCGGCTGTGGCCTCCTCGCCGGTGGACGCCGCCCGGGCGGCAGCGTTCGCCCACGCGTCGGCCACCGGTGTCAGCCAGGGCGACACCCTGCGGGCCAAGGACGTCATGACGGATCCGGACGGCAAGCAGCACGTGCGCTTCGTGCGCGCCCACCTCGGTATGCCGGTCCTCGGCGGCGACCTCGTCGTTCACCTCAGCGGGCGGTCCGCCTATCTCGGTGTGACCAGGGCCGCCGATCACGCCGTCGAGCCGGCCACGACCGAGGCGAAGCTGACGCCCCGGCAGGCCGAGCGGAAGGCCGCCGAGGTCGCGAAGGGCGACGCGGGCGACGCCCAACTCGTCGTCGACGCCCGCGACGGCGCGAGCGCGCTCGCCTACCAGGTGCGCGTGACGGACAGCGACATGACTGAGGCAGGCGGATCTCGCACGGTTGTCGTGGACGCCAGGTCCGGCCGGATCCGCAGCAACGTTCCCGACAGCGACGAGTTCATCTCGCCGTCCCTGGACGAGACGCTGCGTGAGCGCGGCGAACAGCTGAGCCCCGAGACGGGTACCTCGGCCCAGCCGGCAGGCCTCCTGGGTGCGGCAGCTGCCACTACCTACCCGGTCAAGGCCACCGGCAGCGGCGCTTCCCTCTTCGCAGGCAAGGTGACGCTCACCACCACCCGCACGGCTCGCACCAGCTACCTCCTCAAGGACTCCACCCGGTGGAACACCGAGACCCGGGACGCCAAGGGCCAGGAACTGGAAGCCTTCTCGCGCGGCAAGAAGTTCACCGACGCCGACAACAAGTGGGGCAACGGCGCCACTTCCAGCAGTGTCACCGCCGCGGTCGACGCCCAGTACGGCATCACCAAGACCCTGGACTTCTACAAGAAGACCTTCGGCCGCAAGGGCATCAAGAACAACAGCGCCGGAGCCCGCGCGATGGTCCACTTCGGCAACAAGGTCGGCAACGCCTTCTGGGACTCGACCTGCGGTTGCATGCTGTACGGCGACGGGGACGGCGACATGCTCAAGAAGCCGCTGGTCGTCCTAGACGTCACTGGTCACGAGCTGACCCACGGGGTCGTCGACGCCACCGCCGCCCTCGAACCGACCCGAGTGGACCGGGACGGCAACCAGTACGGCGAGCCGGGTTCGCTGAACGAGTCCCTCGCCGACATCTTCGGCTCGGCGGTCGAGTTCTCCGCCAACAACCCGAAGAACCCGCCCAATTACCTCGTGGGCGAGAAGCTCGGCCTGGCACAGAAGTTCCTGCGCCGCCTCGACCGTCCCTCGCTGGACAAGCTGGAGGGAGCGGTCGACTACTGGTCGTCCGAGGCCTACGACACCGAGGTCCACGCGGGCTCCGGCGTCTCCTCACACGCGTACTACCTGCTCGCCGAGGGCAGTGGCAGGAAGACGATCGGCGGGGTCACCTACGACTCGCCCACGTACGACGGTTCGCGGGTGACCGGCATCGGACGTGCCAAGGCCACGGCGATCTTCTACCGCGCGCTGACCCGCTACATGGTTTCGACGACCGACTTCCACGACGCGCGCGAGGCCACCCTCAAGGCCGCCGGCGACCTGTACGGCACAAGCAGTACCGAGTACAAGACGGTGGCGAAGGCCTGGACCGCCGTCAATGTCACCGCCACCAACGGATGACCTGAGGGTGCCCCGCCACCAGGGCGGGGCACCCTTCGCCGGTCCTTGCCTCAGTGCTGCTGAGCCTTCTGCGGCGTCACCTCGCTGGGCCGTACGACGACATACCCCTCGCCCTCCAGCTTGAGCTGCACGGCCTCACCGGAGCCGCCGCGGATCATCGAGCCGATCGACTGCGAACGGTGCAGCGAGGTGTGCAGATGGGCGGTCCAGCCGACGATCGCGTCCGTGTCGACGAACACCGGCTGCTGCGGCGAGACGGGGATGACCAGCGGACTTCCCTCGCAGACCAGGCCGAGTCTGCCGTGGCCGGTGAAGACGCTGTTGAAGAGGCCGCCGCCCGTGATGCCCGCACCCTTCACGGTCTTTATCTCGTACGACACCGTGGCGTCGAAGCACAGCACATTGCGCCCGTTGACGGTGAACACGTCGCCCGGCTCGATGTCGACGATGAAACAGTTCTGCGCCTCGTGCGCGAACCAGGCCTCGCCCAGCCCGCGGACGGTCATCAGTGGCAGCCCCTCGCCGGTGACGGCCCGCTTGAGCATGCCGCCGACGCCCTGGCCCTTGCGCTCGAACTGCAGATTCCCCCGGTAGGCGATCATCGCCCCCTGGCGCGCAAGCATGTCGCCGTTGACGGCGTACTTGATCGACTTGGCGTTCTGGATGGTCATGCCCGGCGCGACGGCGGGCTGCACCATGTGGTCACTGGAAAAGAGATCACCCTTCATGCGGGCATCTTGGCCCAGAGGGTGGCGTTCCGCCAGGATCTCGGTGACCGGGAAAGAGGTGACCGGGAAAGACATGAGGGGCCGGCCCGGGTGAACCGGACCGGCCCCGCACGGAGTTGTCAGACGGCGCTGGGCGTACCGGCGTGACCGAAGAGGGTGTGGATGACCTCGGTGAGCTGAGCGGCGACCTCGGCGTCGTCGACCGGGTGGGTCTCGGCGAAGCGGGTCACGGAGCCCGGGATGGACAGCTTGACGTCCTCCAGGACGGTGCCGCCGGCGATGCCCACGGCCTTGCGGGCCTCGTCCTGCGCCCACACGCCGCCGAACTGGCCGTACGCGGTGCCGACCACAGCGGTGGGCTTGCCGGCGAGGGCACTGGCGCCGTAGGGGCGGGACAGCCAGTCGATGGCGTTCTTCAGCACGGCCGGAATGGTGCCGTTGTACTCCGGCGAGAAGAGGAGGAACGCGTCGGCGCGGGCGGCGGCCTCACGCAGACGGACGGCGGCGGCGGGCAGGCTGCCCGCGACGTCGATGTCCTCGTTGTAGAAGGGGATCTCGGCGAGGCCCTCGAAAAGCTCCACCTCCGCGCCCTCGGGCGCGAGCTTGACGGCCGCCTCGGCGAGCTGGCGGTTGTGGGAGCCGGCGCGAAGGCTGCCGACGAGCGCGAGGATTTGTACGGACATGGATGACTCCCGAAGCTGAAACATTGCTGCAACAAAGCGGTCCAAGGTCCGTTTAAAGTTGTATCACCGAAGTGGACCGCAGTCCAGTTGTCCTGGAGTGCCGTTACGCTGGCTTCATGTCCACCCCACTGCCGCCCTTTCCGAAGCGACAGGAACCGACCGACGAGCCGGTCCTGATGGAACTCGCACCCCGGGGCGACGCGCCGCAACTGCGCGCCGACGCGGCGCGCAACCGTGCACGTCTGCTGGAGGCCGCCGCCCGCCTGGTGGAGGAGCGCGGGGTGGCCAATGTGACGATGGAGGCCGTCGCCTGCGCGGCATCGGTGGGCAAGGGGACCGTCTTCCGGCGGTTCGGCGACCGCACCGGCCTCCTGATGGCGCTCCTCGATCACACCGAACAGCGGTTCCAGACCGGCTTCTTCAGCGGCCCGCCCCCGCTGGGCCCCGGTGCCTCACCGGTGGAGCGACTGCATGCCTTCGGCTGCGCCACCCTGCGTCAGGCGTCCGAGCGGCTCGACCTCTACCTCGCCGCTGAACCGGACGCCTCGCGCCGCTTCAGCTCCGCCCCGTACCGCGTCCGCCTCATGCACGTCACCATGCTGCTCCGCCAGGCCGTCCCGGCCGCGGACACCGACCTCATCGCACAGACCTTGATGGGGTACCTGGAGCCAGCCCTGATCAACCACCTGACCCGCCAGTGCGGCATGCCCCTGGAGCGACTGGAGTCGGGCTGGCACGACCTCGTGAACCGGAGCACCTGCTCGGTCTGAAGCGGCTCAGCGCCGAGCGGCCGGGCGCATGCGCACCCGGCCGCCCGAAAGTGAGGATCTGTCAGCTGAACGGATCCAGTGTGATGTAGGCCTGCTGCGGATTGCCGTCGTGCACGAGCGACTCATGGGCACCGACGTCGTCGAAGGCGAACGCGTACGCCTTGCCGTCGGCCATCTGCGAATGGATCTGGCGGGCGTAGTGGTTGGTCACCCCGTCCAGGTAGAAGTTCGCCGAGCCGGTGTCCGGCTGGTTGGGATTGACCAGGAGGGTGGAGCGGTTGAAGCCCGCGCACAGGGTGCGGGAAATGGGGCCGCGCACCAGGTCGTTGGGGGCGTCGAGGAGCTTGTGGCAGCCGAAGATGCTGTCGGCGTCCGGCTTCTGGAAGCTGGTGACGACCGCTCCTGCGCTGTTGGTGAAGTTCATGACGTTCCCCGAGACCCGGCCGTAGTACTTGGTGTTCGGCTGGTCGACGAAGGGGGTCACCGTCAGCGTCGACGAACTGTACTTCGTCCACACGCGGTTGATGTAGTCGTCCATGACGTTGGCGGGCAGCACGCCCGACCCGACCGCGTGGCCGGGGGCGAGGGCTCGCAGGACGGTCCCGTCGGACCGGGTCTGGATCAGACTCGCCCAGCCGCCGGACTGACTGCGCAGGGCGTTGAAGACCGCGTTGTAGCCACCCGACTTGAGGTGACCGGTGCTCTTCGTCGTTCCGTCGGCGAGCTGGACTCCGACGGCGTACGGGGCCGAGAACATGTCCACCTGTGTGCTGTTGAGCCACAGGCCGGAGTCGTTGAGTGTGTACTCGGACCAGTTGAAGAGGATGTTGCGATTCGGGTCGCTCGGATTCTGCACGGCCGGCTGCACCAGACCGCCGGTGGTGAGCCGGAAGTCGAGCTTCTGCCCGTAGGAGAAGTAGACCCGGCCCGAGAACTTGGGCATCCGGATCGTCTTCGACTGCCCGTTCGCGGGTCCGGCGATCGACGCGTCCGGCGCGGGCGTCGGCGGGTTGCCGCCGGCGGGCCAGGCGTGGAACGTACCGTTCGCGTCGGCCCAGCCCTGCTGTCCGGTCGTCAGCAGTGTGCCGAGGTTGTAGATGTAGACCGCGTCGCTGCGGCCCGAGTTGTTCGTGAACTTCAGCGGGATGGTCGCCGGGACGGCGGCCTCGGCCCCGGTCGGGGCTCCGAACGTGAACAGGGCTGCGGCGAGGGTGGCCGCGGCCACCGCCAGGGACCGCCACCTGAGTCTTTTGAGCACGCTCTTATCCTCCTTCGGACGGGACGCCTCCGGTTTTCCTGAGAGCGCTCTCAGAATTGCGCCGGGCTGCGTACATGTCAACGCTTCGCGCAGGGTTGGTCCGGTCCAGTCGGGACGGCCCCCATCGAGGGCGGGGTACTCCAATGGGCCCACGGCGTTCGCGGAGCCCGGCATCGGCACGGAGCATGAAGGAGCCCCGTACGGCAGGAAGAGGACGAGCCCCATGACCAGACCCATCCCCTCCGGTCCCGGCCGGTCGAACCGATCCCGCAGGATCACCGCCGTTCTCCTGGCCACGCTGGCGTGCGGTGCCCCGCTCGTCTCGTGCAGCACGGACAGTGACAACGACAGCGGTGCGTCCGTCAGCGCGCGCCCCACCGCGCCGGACGAGTCCTCCTTCACGGGGTCGGCGCCGTCCGCCCTGGCTTCGGAGGCCGCCTCGGCCCTCGACTCCGCCCAGGCCTCCGCATCGGCGGCGGCCTCCTCCGCGTCCGCCGAGGCCTCCGCTTTCGAGGCCTCGGTCTCGGCAGACACGGAACGGGCCAGTGCGGCGGCTCAGGCCGAGCTGAAGAAGGTGCGGGGGAGCGGCAACGCGACGTCCGACGTCGCCATCACCGGGTTGCCCAGGGCGCAGACCGGCGGGCTGCTCGCCGTGCTCGTCGCCATCACGAACAAGACCGACCGGGAGGCCTCGTACGCCGTACAGATCGACTTCGAGGACTCCGACGGCAAGGTCGTGGAGACCCGGTTCGTAGGCGCGGAGGATCTCGAACCCGGCAAGCGGGCCGAGCCTGTCGCCATCAGCAGGGAGCCCGTCGAGCCCAGGCTGACCCCTCGGCTGGCGAAGGCCCAGCGGTACTGACGCACCGCCCGGCTCGCAGCCCGTCATATGCGTCGTGATCGTGACGGCGACGGACACCGCCCGCCCGACCGGCCTCATCGCGGTGGACCGCACCACGATCGGAGTCACGGAAAACGCCCTGGACGCGCTCAACAGCGAGCGCGTCCAGGGTCGTTGAGAAGACTCAGGCCGACGGCTCCCGTACCAGGTGCAGGGCGGCGCTGGACCAGTCGCCCTGCGGCAGGGCGACGTGCAACCCGTACCCGTCGAGTACGGCGGCGTGGTGCACGGCACCCGTGCGGGCGTCGCGGTAGCGGGCCCCGGGGGTCAGGCCGCGCAGCCGGACCGGCAGGTGCGGGGCGCCATGGCGGGCGACACGCCGATACACCAGGAGCAAGGTCTCCGAGGCGTCCGCGGCGGTGTACTGCACCGCGGAGACGGCGTCCTCGGCCGGTGGCGCCAGCCGGTCGAGCCTGCCGTGCTGCACGAGATGGCGCACCTGCTTGTACTCGGCCACCAGGGCCGCGCCTTCCAGCAGCTCCTCCTCGGACCAGTGGGTGAGATCGCCCCCGATGCCCAGTGCGCCGGCCATCGCCACATGGAAACGGAAGCGCAGCGGAACCGTACGGCCGGTGAGCTGGTTCGGCACGTCCGTCACCCACGCGCCCATCGTGCGCGCGGGATAGATCTGGCCGTAGCCGTGCTGGATCCCCATCCGGTCGGCGGCGTCGGTGTTGTCCGATGCCCACGCCTGGTCCGTACGGGACAGGATGCCCAGGTCGATCCGGCCGCCACCGCCGCTGCACGCCTCGATCCGCAGCTCCGGATGGTCCGCGCGGAGGCGGTCGATGACGCCGTACAGATTGCGTACGTACTGGGGTCCGAGGCGGTCGGCACCGTCGGGCCGGCCGGGCCAGCCGGCCTCGCTGAACGCCCGGTTCATGTCCCATTTGAGGAAGTCGATGCCGTGGTCGCCGACCAGTCGGGTCAGCCAGTCGTACGCCCAGTCCGCGACATCGCTGCGGGCGAAGTTCAGGACCAGCTGGTTGCGCAGCTCGGAGCGGGGACGGTCGGTGAAGTGCAGGACCCAGTCCGGGTGTTCACGGTAGAGATCACTGTCCGGGTTGACCATCTCCGGCTCCACCCACAGACCGAAACTCATCCCCAGCCGGTGCACCGCGTCGACCAGCGGGGTCAGCCCGTCGGGGAAGCGGTCGGGGGTGGGTGTCCAGTCGCCGAGGCCCGCGTGGTCGCTGCGGCGCGCCCCGAACCAGCCGTCGTCGACGACGTACAGCTCGACCCCGAGCTCCGCCGCCCGTTCGGCGAGTGCCTTCTGGCTGACCTCGTCGACGTCGAAGCCCGTCGCCTCCCAGGAGTTGTAGAGCACCGGCGCGACCTCGTCCGGATGCGGCAGGACATGGGCCAGGGTGTACGCGTGCCAGGCGCGACTGGCCGCTCCGAAGCCGCCGTCGGTGAACAGACCGGCGAACGGGGGAGTGGTGAACTCCTCGCCCGGCGCGAGCGGCACGTTCATGCCGTCGTGGCCGACGCCTCCGGTGAATCCGGCCCGGCCGTCGGGGGTGCGCTGGGCGGTGATCCGCCAACTCCCGCTCCAGACAAGGGCGGCGCTCCATACCCGGCCGTGCTCCTCGGTGGCCTCGCCCGCGTCGAGCATCACCCACGGGTTGGCGTGGTGGCTGGTGATACCCCGACGGCTGGTCAACACCGTTTCGCCGTACGGCAGTTGGTCCCGGCGCAGCTGGCTCTCGGCGGACCACTGGCCGGTGACGTGGCTGAGGCGGTAGTCCCGCAGCGGCGGCAGCGTCCACGCGGCCGAGTCCGTGCGCAACAGGGTGACGGGCTCGTCACCGGCGTTGCGGACGACGGTCCAGCGTTCGATGACGTCCGTGTCGCCCTGGACGCGGTAGTGGAGCGTCACATGCAGGGGGTAGTGGCGGTCGCGGAAGGCCAGCGCCAGCTCGTCGTCGGTGACCTGCAGGCCGGTGGACTGCCACTCGAAGGCGCGCGATCCGTCCGCGAACCGGACCTGGAGCGACGGGGGTCCGTAGCGTGTACCGCCATCGACGGGAAGCTCCTCCCCGACGGGCGAGATGCCCTCGAAACTGCTGACCGCCGGAGCCTGGGGTACGACGAGGGCCTCCGCCTCCGCGAGCGTCAGCCGTGGCCCCCACGCGAGATGGCAGGGCGCCCCGGTCTCGTCGACTCTCAGCGCGTACGACGTGTTCGGTGTGGCCAGCAGCCAGACCCCGGTGTCCGGGGCGAAGGAGATCATCTACAGGGGTCCTCACGTTCCAGTGGTGCCACGAGATGGTCGAAAGCCAACCGCGACCTTCGATCATGTGTCAACACCTTGCCCAGATCTGTCTTTTGCAGGCGAAGGGTCCTTCAGGGAAGGTGCCCAAGATAATCCTGCTTCTTTTATTGACAGCAGAAAATAAGGGACTTAGGTTCCGGCCATGCGCTCGACCAGTCGAACAGAGTCGTTCCCGGGTCATACGCCGGCCGTCTCGCAGATCTTTACCACCGTGCTGTCCCACGGCCCGCTCACGCGGTCGGAGATAGCAGGGCGGACTCAGCTGTCCGCAGCAGCGGTGACCAAGGCGGTCCGGCCCCTGATCGAGGCCGGGTACCTCCAGGAGGACGTCGACGAGGACGCGCGGCAGGCGTCCCTGGGCAGGCCGGCCAACCCGGTGCTGGTCGACGGAGGCAGGGCGCTGTTCATCGGCATCAAGATGACGGGCGACGAACTCATCGCCGTACTCACGGACCTGTGCTGCCGCATCAGGGTCGCCCGGCATGTGAAGCTCACCTCTCGCGACCCGAAGGCGGTGCTGGCCTCGACCGCGGGGCTGGTGCAGGAGCTGCTGACGGAGGCCGACGGTTTCGGGGTCCAGGTACAGGGCCTGGGCATCGCCGTCTCCGGCGACGTGGACCGTGCGGCGGGCGTGGTGCGGTACTCACCCTTCCTGGAGTGGCGTGACGTTCCGCTCGCCGATCTGGCCCGGATGACGACGGGGCTGCCGGTCACCGTCGACAACGACGTCCGGGCGCTGACCGTCGCCGAGCAGTGGTTCGGCGCCGGAGTCGGCCTGTCGGACTTCGCCGTGGTGACCGTCGGCGCCGGCATCGGCTGCGGTCTCGTGGTGCACGGGCAGGTCGTGAACGGCGCGTACGGCGTGGCGGGCGAGATCGGGCATGTCGCCATCGATCCGGCCGGCCCCCTTTGCCACTGCGGCAACCGCGGCTGTGTGGAGGCGATCGCAGCGGACTCGGCGATCGTCAGCAGGGTCCGGGAGGTCACCGGCGTTCAGGTCGCCGACGCCGCCGCGGCCCTGGACCTGGCCCACGACGGGGATCCCGGAGCGCGGGAGGTGTACGCGCGAGCGGGGGAGGCGATCGGCCGCGGTATCGCGACCGTGGCCAATCTGTTCGGCCCCGAGCGGGTGATCATCTCCGGCGAGGGGCTGGCGGCGTACGACCTGTTCGCCGAGCAGATCCGCGACACGTTCGCCGCCGCCGCCTTCGGGTCGGCCGGGCGGTGCGACGTACAGACCCGCCCCCTGCCCTTCGAGGAATGGGCGCGCGGAGCCGCGGCCACCGCGATCCAGTCCTTCATCCGAGCCGACACGTACTGACCTTCAGACTCGTCAACACCCCAACCCACCAGCAGTGACAAGCACTGATACGCACGAGGAGCAACGATGACGCAGCAGAGCCGCAATCCCTTGGCTGCGCGCGGACCCAGCCGCCGCAGAGTGACCGGTGGTCTGATGGGGCTCGGGGCCGCAGCCCTGGCCGCGCCCGTTCTGACCGCGTGCGGTGGGGGACCGGGAGCCGACCCGAAGACGGTCACCTTCGGGTCCAACGGCGCCGACGCCACTCCGAAGAAGGCCTACACCACCGTCACCGACGCCTTCACCAAGGACAGCGGGTTGACGGTCAAGACGAACACCGTCGACCACGACACCTTCCAGAAGAGCATCACCACCTACCTGCAGGGCACCCCGGACGACGTTTTCACCTGGTTCGCCGGCTACCGCATGCAGTACTTCGCCAAGAAGAAGCTCGCCAGCCCGATCGACGAGGTGTGGGACAAGATAGGCGGCGGCTTCAGCGATGCCGCCAAGCAGCTCTCCAAGGGCGAGGACGGCAAGTACTACTTCGTGCCGCTGTACAACTACCCGTGGGGGGTCTTCTACCTCAAGAGCGTGTTCGCGGACCGCGGCTACGAAGTCCCGCAGAAGTGGAGCGAGTTCGTCGCGCTCGCCAAGAAGATGAAGGCCGACGGCCTCGACCCGATCACCTCCGGGTACGGCGGCGGCGACACCTGGAGCATTCTCGGCGCCTTCGACTACATCGACCTGCGGGCCAACGGCTACGACTTCCACATGTCCCTGCTGCGCGGCGAGACCTCCTGGACCGACAAGCGCGCCGTCGCGATCCTCGACACCTGGCGTGAACTGACCCCCTACTACCAGGCGAGCGGCGGCGGCCGTTCCTGGCAGGACGCCGCGCAGAGCCTGATCGACAAGAAGTCCGGCATGTCGGTCACCGGCCTCTTCATCGGGCAGCAGATCACCGACGAGGCGGTCCGCAGCGACCTCGACTTCTTCCCCTTCCCCGAGATCGACTCCGCGTACGGGCAGGACGCCGTCGAGGCCCCCACCGACGGGTTCATGCTCAGCCGCAGCCCCAAGAACGAGGACGGCGCCACCAAGTTCCTGGAGTTCCTCGGCGGCGCGCAGGCCGAAGAGCTGTACGCGGGCGTCGACCCGAGCAACCTCGGTGTCAACGAGACGACCTCCACCGCCTCGTACAACACCCTGCAGAAGAAGTCGGCCGATCTCATCGGCTCCGCGAAGAACATCAGCCAGTTCGCGGACCGCGACAGCGACCCGGGCTTCATCTCCACCGTCGTACTCCCGGGCCTGACCGAGTGGCTCAGCCACCCCGACGACGGCACCGAGACGCTGAAGAAGATCGAATCCCAGCGCTCGCGCTACTTCACGGCCTGACCAGGACCGGAAAGGTCGCACGCACCGTGTCCTCCGTACCCCCCTCACTCCGCACCATCCGCAAGCGCGCCCGCAGTCTCGGTCGCGGCGACCGGATCTTCCTGACCGTCCTCATCGGCATTCCGCTTGCCGCGCTGCTCTTCTTCGTGTGGCTCCCCGCACTGGCCTCGATCGCGCTGTCCTTCACCACCTGGGACGGCATCGAACTGACCGACATCCAGTGGATCGGTCTGGAGAACTACAAGGAGATCTTCACCAACTACCCGCCGTTCTGGCCGGCGGTGCAGCACAACGTGATCTGGCTGCTGTTCACGGCCCTGCTGCCCACGCCGTTCGGCATCTTCCTCGCCTACCAGCTGGACCGGAAGATCCGCTTCACGAGGATCTACCAGACCGCGATCTTCCTGCCGATGGTGCTCTCCCTGGCTGTCGTGGGCTTCATCTGGGAGATCATCTACAACCCGGACACGGGGCTCCTCAATGGCCTTCTGAACTCGGTCGGTTCCAGCGAGCACATCGACTGGCTCGGCAACCCCGACCTCAACCTGTGGGCGGTGCTTGTCGCTTCGGCCTGGCGGCACACCGGCTACATCATGATCCTCTACTTGGCAGGCCTGAAGGGCTTCGACCCGGCACTCAAGGAAGCCGCATCGCTCGACGGCGCCAACGGCCGCCAGACCTTCCTGCGCGTGGTATTCCCGGCCCTCAAACCGGTCAACATCATCATCCTGGTCGTCACGGTCATGGAGTCCCTGCGGGCCTTCGACATCGTGTACGTCCTCGGTGGCGGCGTCGGCAGCAAACCCGGCATGGAACTGCTCTCCCTCCTCATCACCGACAACATCATCGGCGAGTCCAGCCACATCGGTTACGGGTCCGCCCTCGCGGTCATCCTGCTCCTGGTCTCCCTTGCCGCCATCGGCACCTTCCTCTTCCAGACCGTCCGCAAGGAGGACCAGTGACCACGACCGTGCCGCGTCCGGCCTCCCGTCTGCGGGCCCGGCGCGAACCCCAGTCCCATGACGGCCCCTCCAAGCCCCGTAGCCAGGTCGGCCGCCACATCATGCTGGGCGGCATCGCCCTGCTGTGGCTGATCCCGCTGCTGTGGGCCATCTACACCTCGCTGCGTCCCTACTCGGACACCGCGAAGAACGGCTATCTCTCCTGGCCGCACAGCCTGAGCTTCGGCAACTTCACGGACGCCTGGGAACAGTCCGGGATGCCGCACTTCTTCTGGAACTCGGTCCTCATCACCGTTCCGGCGGTCCTGGGCACCCTGCTGTTCTCGGCGGCGGTCGCCTTCTTCGTCTCCCGCTTCGACTTCCGGTGGAACGTCGTCCTGCTGATGCTGTTCACCGCGGGCAACCTGCTGCCGGCCCAGGTCCTCATCACCCCGCTGTACAAGCTGTATCTCCTCGTCCCGCTGCCCTACTGGATGACTGATTCGCTGCTTCTGTACAACTCGATCTGGGGCATCATCTTCATCCACATCGCCTACCAGTGCGGGTTCTGCACCTTTGTCCTCAGTAACTACATGAAGACGATCCCCAAGGAGATCACCGAGGCGGCACTCGTCGACGGCGCTCCCATCTGGCGGCAGTTCTTCCAGATCATCCTGCCGCTGTGCCGGCCGGCCTTCGCGGCTCTCGCGACCCTCGAATCGATCTGGATCTACAACGACTTCTTCTGGCCGCTCGCCCTCATCGAGACCGGCGACAAGCGCCCGATCACCTCCGCCCTGGCCAACCTCCAGGGTGCATACTTCACCAACCCCAACCTGATCGCGGCCGGTGCGCTCATGACCGCGATCCCCACGCTGCTGGTGTACTTCGCGCTTCAGCGCCAGTTCATCAGCGGACTCACGATCGGCTCCGGCAAGGGCTGAGCCGCCGGAACGCAAGGGCTTGAGCCGCCCTGTGCCCCCAACCGTCCCGTTGACAACGTCGTCCTGGAGGTCGGACCCATGCGGTCATCCTCGTTCTTCACCATGCCCGGAGCCACTCCACGCTCCGGCCGTCGTGCCATAAGAGCCGTGCTCGTCATCGCCCTCACCGCGGGCGTGGCGACTGCCGTCCCGGCGGCTCAGGCGGAAACACCCACTCCCGCCGCGGCGCCGGCCACCACCACCGCGCTGGCGGCCAAGCCGTTCATGGGCTGGTCGAGTTGGAGCATGCAGTCGTCGAAGTACCCGGGCCTCAACCCGGACGGCGACTACAGCTACCTCACCGAGGCGAACGTCCTCAAGCAGGCGGACGCCCTCGCGGCCAAGCTGAAGCCCTACGGCTACGAGTACGTCAACATCGACGCCGGCTGGTGGATGGACAAGAACTGGAAGTCAGGGTTCGACCAGTACGGCCGCCAGACGCCGGACCCGGTCCGTTTCCCCAGTGGTATGAAGTCGGTCGCCGACCACATCCACTCCAAGGGCCTCAAGGCCGGCATCTACCTGCCGGTCGGCCTGGAGAAGGGGGCGTACAACGACGGCAAGACGCCGATCTGGAACGCCGAGGGCTGCACCACGGCCGACATCGTCTACAGCGACCTGCGCACCACCAACGGCTGGGACAGCGCGTACAAGATCGACTTCTCGAACCCGTGCGCGCAGAAGTACATCGACTCCCAGGCGCAGCAGTTCGCCGACTGGGGCTACGACTTCCTCAAGCTGGACGGCGTGGGCCCGGGCTCGTTCAAGTCCGGTGACAACTACAACAACGTCGCCGACGTCGCCGCGTGGAACAAGGCCATCACCACCGCCGGGCGCCCGATCCACCTCGAGGTCTCCTGGTCGCTCGACATCAACTACGCCGCCGACTGGAAGAAGTACAGCAACGGCTGGCGCATCGACACCGACGTCGAGTGCTACTGCAACACGCTGGTCACCTGGGAGAACTCGGTCGAGGACCGGTGGGACGACTCCCCCGCGTGGAGCAACAAGGCAGGCCCGGGCGGCTGGAACGACCTGGACGCCATCGACGTCGGCAACGGCGAGATGGACGGCCTGACCAAGGCCGAACGGCAGAGCTACATGACCCTGTGGGCCATCAACAAGTCGCCCCTCTACACCGGTGACGACATCACCAAGCTGGACAGCTACGGCGTCTCCCTGCTCACCAACAAGGAAGTCATAGCCGTCGACCAGAGCGCCTCGCCCGTCGCGCGTCCGGTCACGTCGGTCAACGACCAGCAGGTGTGGGGCAGCAAGAACGCCGACGGCAGCTACACCGTCGCCCTCTTCAACCTCGGTGACTCGCCGGCCTCCGTCACCGCCAACTGGGCGTCCTTCGGGTTCACCGGCAACGCCACCGTGCGCGACCTGTGGAACAAGTCGAACCTCGGCACCTACAAGAACAAGATCACCGCGACGCTGCCCGCGCACGGCTCGCGGCTGTTCACCGTCAAGCCCGGCGGTACCACCCTGGCGACCACGAGCTACGAGGCCGAGGCAGCGGCCAACACCCTCTCGGGCAACGCCTCCGTCGGCGGCTGCGACGCCTGCTCCGGCGGCAAGAAGGTAGGCAACCTCTACACCGGCGGCAAGCTGCAGTTCAACGACATCACGGTGAAGAAGGACGGGATCTACACCGTCAAGATCGCCTACGTCAGCGGCGACGCCCGCTCGGTGAACGTCTTCTCCAACACCGGTAACGGCACCAGCCAGAAGTTCCCCTCCACGGGCGACTGGAGCACGGCCGAGACCATCAGCGTCCAGCTGGCGCTGAAGGCGGGCACCAACACGATCACCCTGGACAGCGGCAGCGGATACGCACCGGACATCGACAGGATCGTCGTCCCGCAGTCCGTCTGAGTTCAGCAGTCTGTCCGATCTGCTTCCCCGCGGGGCCCGGTGACCTGAACCCGGGCCCCGCGGGGAACCGCCCCAACGCCGACGTCGCCTGCGGTGATTCCCCCCTCAGCCGTTCCGCAGCGGTCGTCCTCCCACCGGCTGTTCCTGCATGAGCCGTTCCCGCACGAGCCGTTCCCCCGGATATGGAGTGCACAACCGTGGACATCCAGCACACCGAACCAAGCGACAACACGCCCAGCCGCAGAGGCTTCCTCGCCCTCGCCGCAGCTGCCGGCGCGGGCACCGCACTTGGCATTCTGCCCACCTTCACCGCTTCGGCGGCCCCCCTGCGCCCCACCGAGTCGCCCATGCTCTCAGCGGCCGACGCCGCGAAGAACCAGCTGTGGTGGCAGGCTCCCGGCTCCCCCAACTCGATGATCGAGCAGGGGCTGCCGGTCGGAAACGGGCGCCTCGGTGCGCTCGCGAGCAACGACCCCTCCAGCGAGCTTCTGGTGATCAGCGACGCCACCCTGTGGACCGGCGGTCTCAACGACAAGCTGGAGAGCGACGGCCAGTTCCCCTACGGCCGCGCCGACTTCGGCTCCCTGACCCTGCTGGCCAAGCTCACCGTCGCCATCCCCGACCACGACCTGGGCAACGTCAACAACTACCGCCGCACCCTCGACGTGGCCCAGGGCCTGATCAGCACCTCCTACGAGATCTCCGGCGTGACCTACAAGCGACAGGTCTTCGCCAGCCGCCCGGACGACGCCATCGTCCTGTACTTCTCCCAGCAGGGCGGCGGTTCCTACACTGGTACCGTCGACCTCGCCGGCACCCACGGTGAGTCCACCACCGCCAACAGCGCGGGACGGTACGCCTCGTTCGGCGCCGCCTTCGCCAACGGCCTGAAGTACGGCGCCGCCGTCACCGCCTACAGCGGCACCGGCCGGGTCCGCGTCGACGGTACGTCGATCACCTTCAGCGGCTGCAAGGACCTCACCGTCGTGTTCAGCGGCGGCACCAACTACGCGCCCGACGCCGCCGCGAAGTACCGCGACCCGTCCGTGAACCCGCAGCGTCTGGCCAGGACCAAGGTCCTGGACGCGGCCGGCCAATCGGCGAGCACCCTGCTGCACACTCATGTCGCCGACTTCCGTCCCCTGTTCGGACAGCTGGACATCAACCTCGGCACCTCCTCCGCCGCGCAGCGCGAGCTCGACACATGGGAGCGGGTACAGGCACGTTACCGGGACGACGTTCCCGACCCGGAACTCGAGGCCGCATACCTGCAGTTCAGCCGCTATCTGATGATCTCCGGATCGCGGGGCAGTCTGCCGATGGGTCTTCAGGGCCCGTGGCTGGACGGCAACGACCCGGACTGGATGGGCGACTACCACACCGACATCAACATCCAGATGAACTACTGGATGGCCGACCGGGCGGGCCTCTCCGAGTGCTTCGACGCCTACACGGACTACTGCGTCGCGCAGCTGCCCGACTGGACAGAGGTCACGCAGCGGCTGTTCAACGACTCGACCAACAGGTTCCGCAACTCCAGTGGCAAGGTCGCCGGCTGGGCCGTGGCCTTCTCCACCAACCCCTATGGCGGAAGCGGCTGGTGGTGGCACCCGGCCGGCAACGCCTGGCTCGTCCAGAGTTTGTTCGAGCATTACGAGTACACCCAGGACCGCGCCTACCTCAAGAAGATCTACCCCCTGCTCAAGGGAGCCGTGGAGTTCTGGGAGGCCCGCCTCATCACCACGACGGTCACCGACGCGTCAGGGGCCAAGCGCGAGGTACTGATCGACGACAGCGACTGGTCGCCCGAGCACGGCCCGCAGGACGCCAAGGGCCTCACCTATGCCCAGGAACTGGTGTGGGGCCTCTTCGGAAACTTCCACACCGCTTCCGAGCTGCTCGGCAAGGACGCCGCCTACCGGAAGACCATCGACGGTCTGCGCACGCGTCTGTACCTGCCCGTGGTCAGCCCCACCAGCGGCTGGCTGGAGGAGTGGATGTCGCCCGACAACCTCGGCGAGACCACGCACCGGCACCTCTCCCCGCTCATCAACCTGTTCCCCGGCGACCGTATCCGCCCCGACGATTCGACGCCGAAGGACATCCTGGACGGCGCGACGGCGCTTCTCACCGCGCGCGGCATGACCAGCTTCGGCTGGGCGCAGGCCTGGCGCGCCCTGTGCTGGGCGCGGCTGAAGGACGCGGACAAGGCGTACCGGCTGGTCGTCAGCAACCTGAAACCGTCGGTCAACGGCAGCAATGGCAGCTCGATGAACCTCTTCGACATCTACGAGGTCGAGCAGGGGCGCGGCATCTTCCAGATCGAGGCCAACTTCGGTACCGCCGCCGCGGTCATCGAGATGCTGCTCTACTCGCGCCCGGGACACATCGAACTGCTGCCCGCGCTGCCCGCCGCCTGGGCGGCATCCGGCTCGGTGTCCGGCGTGGGCGTCCGCGGCGGTTTCGTGGCCGACCTCAGCTGGAAGAAGGGCAAGGTCACGCAGCTGAAGCTGAAGAGTGTCGGCGGCCGTGCCACGACGCTCGTCGCGGGCGGCGACTCGCGGAAGATCAGTCTGAAGCCCGGTGAGTCCGTCACCTTGCGGAACCTCGGATGAGGGCCTCCTCTTTCCGGCGCCTGGTGACGGGGGCAGTCTCCGCGCTGGTCATGGCGGTCTGCGTCCCCCTGGGATCGGCGTCGGCGGCGCAGTCGCAGTCTCCGCAGCAGGCCCCGACGGGCACCGTGGCGGCCCCGGTCGCCGCCAAGGGCAAGCACTCGGTGGTCACCTGGGGCGCCAGCGCCGACCGGCAGGGTGAGGGGCCGGCCGACCGCAGCTACCGGCTCATCGTGCGCACCAGCGTGGGTGGCTCGAACATGCGGATCCGGCTGTCCAACGCCTTCGGCGAGAACCCGGTGACCTTCGCGAGCGCCTACGCGGGACTGCAGAAGCAGGGCGCGGAGCTGGTTCGCGGCTCCAACCGGAAGCTGTCCTTCGGCGGGGCCGCGTCCGTCACCGTCCCGGCCGGCCAGACCGTGCTCAGTGATCCGCTGCCCGGAAAGCTGGCCGCCCAGAGCAATCTGGTCATCAGCCTGTACGTGACGGGCGCCCAGGGACCGACGACCGGTCACGGCATGGCCATGCAGACCAACTACGCGACCGCGGGCAATCACGCGGCCGAGGAGGGCGCGGCCAGTTGGACCGATCCGATGGGGTCCTGGTACTGGCTGGACGCCGTCAACGTGGAGACCTCCACGTCCATCGGCTCGCTGGTGGCCCTCGGCGACTCCATCACCGACGGGTGGCAGTCCAGCACCGACCTGAACCGGCGCTGGCCTGACTACCTCTCCCGTCGGCTCCAGGCGGCGGACACCCCCGTCAAGGGCGTCGCCAACGAAGGGATCTCCGGGAACAAGGTGCTGGAGGACGGCGCCGGGCAGAGCGCGCTGAACCGTCTGCAGCGCGATGTGCTCTCCCAGCCCGGCGTGCGCACGGTCTTCCTGTTCGAGGGCGTCAACGACATCAAGGCGCACTCGGGAGTCACGGCCCAGGACATGATCGAGGGCTACCGGAAAATCATCGAGCAGGCCCACGCGGCCGGCAAGTGCGTCGTCGGCTCCACCATCGCCCCCTTCAAGGGCTGGTCCGAATGGGACGCGGCGGCGGAGTCCGTACGCCAGGAGATCAACGAATTCGTCAGGAACAGCGGCGAGTTGGACGCGGTCACCGACTTCGACAAGATCCTGCGCAGCCCCTACGACCACGAAAGGATCTCGCCGTTCTTCGACAACGGCGATCACCTGCACCCGAACGACGTGGGGATGGGCGCGATGGCCGACGCGGTCGACATCGGGAGCCTGACCTCCTGCTGAGGCCAGGCTCCGGACAGTGGCGCGGTCAGGGGAAGTTGACCACCACCGACGGAACGGTGGTGGTACCGGAGGTCGGCGAGCCCGTGTCGTTGATGACGCGCTCGTACTGCCCCTGGCCGCCCAGTGAGACGACCATGATGTTGTGGAACTTCACGTTCGCGTTGACCGGCGTCGCGAATCCGTGGTGCTGGAGGATCGCCGGATTGACGTTGTAGTAGCAGTAGCTGCCCATGCCCCACGCCTCGTGCGTGGTCACGGAGTCGCCTACCTTGTAGGCCGCGTACCCCTTGATGGAGCCGTTCTGGATGGCGGCCTGGTTCGGCGCGTCGTACGCCTTCTCGTTCTGGAAGAAGATCGTGCGGCCGCCCTGCCCGTACCACTGGACGTCGTACTTGTTGAAGTGCTCGACGAACAGCCCGGTGGCCAGCACGTTGTTGCCGTTGACGCGGAGGCCGTAGTCGGCCCGGTTGGTCTCCCAGCCGACTCCCGTGCCGTGGTCGGCGCGCCAGATCCAGGTGTGGTCGATGATCGTGTTGCGGCTGTTGACGACGATGCTGGTGGTGGCCTTGCCGGCGCCCGCGCCGCCGATGCGGACGAAGACGTCCTGCACCGTGGTGGGGTTGACCGAGTGGTCCGCCGAAGCCCCGGTGGGCCCGACCTCCAGCAGGGTGGTGGAGTTGACGGTGCCGGCGTCGATGAGGAAGCCCGCGAGGCGGATGCCGTCGACGTCGGCCGTCTTGAGCGCGGTGACGCCGTTGTCCGGGATCAGGGTGGCGTAACCGAGGCCCAGGATCACGGTGTTGGCGTTGTTGACCTGGATCGGCTGTTCGAGGTGGTAGATCCCCGGCGTCAGCAGCAGGTGGAGACCTTGCGTGAGTGCCTGGTTGAGGGTGGCGGCGGTGACACCTGGCTTGGCCACGTAGAACTGCGTCAGCGCCAGTGACGTACCGCGAGGCGTCCCGGCTCCCCAGGTGGTGCCGCGCGCATTGACACGCTTCTCCGGCAGGAAGACGCGGTACTCGGCGCCGTTGAGGTAGAGGAACGGCTTCTCGCGGGAGATCGGTGTGTAGGTGAGCGTGGTGTACGGCGGGTTCGGGAAGGTCTGCGCGGGGGCACCCTCGACGCCCGAGAACACCATGTTCCAGACGGCGTTGAGCCAGCCGCCCACAAAGCTGTCGCGGGTGTACCACTGCTGCTGCGAGTACGGGCCGACCGTGCCGTCGATGCGGCTGTCGGCGATGTAGCCGCCGCTGGCCCAGCCGTACCCGTTGGGGGAGAGGTTGAGGCCGCCCCTGACGTGTATCCGCCGGAAGGGAGCGGCCTGCGCGACGGCCCACCGGTTGGTGCCGTTGACGGGAGTGATCGCGAGGTTCTCCGCCGAACGCCAGAAGTTCTGCGTGGCGTTGCCGCCGAACCAGCCCGCGTCGACGGTGATGTCGCCGTTGATCGACGTGTCGTCGGGGGACAGCCCGAGGCCCGAGATCGAGGTGTAGAAGCCGAGTTGGGCGTTGAGCCCGTTGTAGGTGCCCGGCTTGAAGAGGAACTGGTAGCGGCCCGTGCCGAACTGGGCCGTCTCCTGCTGCGCGAACACCTGGTCCAGTCTGGCCTGGATGCCGGGGGTCGAGGGGTCGAAGACGATCACGTTCGGGCCGAGGTCACCGCCGCCGGGCAGGGCCAGCGGCTTGACGGGTGCGGCGGATGCCGGTGTGGACAGGCCGATCAGAGCGGGCGCGGCCGCAGCGGCGGCCATCGCTCCGAGAACGGACCGGCGAGCGGGCGTGGAGGGGACGGAGTCCGAGGAGTCTGTGAAGGCAGAGGGCATGGGGGCGACTCTCCTGGTTCAGGAAGTGAACGGTGGAAGGTGCGGGGAGCGCTCTCTTGGCGATGCATGCTTCATCCGTGTGAACCGGGCGTCAAGAGTTGTGACCGGTATCTCGAATGTTGTTGCCGAGTGAACGGTCAAGTGGGCGGCATTGTGCGGGAGTTCATGCCCTTATGTGACCGAGCGGCTCCTCGTGCGAGGGCGGCGATCGCGTTCAAGAGGTGCGCGAACGGCGGGCTCTGCCCTGGGCGCGACCCCTCGGAGTGCTGGCGCCGCGGCGCCTTGCGCGCCTTTCCCGAGAGCGCTCTACGCCGGCCTCGACAAGCGGGCCGTTAGGGTGCGGGGGCAGGCTCCCACTCTGACGGATGCCCCCAGCAGGCCGACGGCTGTGGAGAGGTCGGCAGGCCCTTGTGAGTAGGCGAAAGAGAGGCGGATGTATGACGCACCCGATCACCGTGGGCGTGGACGGATCGGACGAGAGCCGGGCCGCCGTGGCGTGGGCCGGCAGGGAAGCCGTCCGGCGCCAACTGCCCCTGCGGGTGGTGTACGCCTGGCACGGGCAACCGCACGAACTGGCCGGCGGCCCAGGCCGTGAGGAACAGGCTCAGTGGGCACAGGACTTGGCGAAGGAAGCCGCGCGCACGGTTGCCGAACGGCATGCGGACCTCTCCGTTTCGGCCGAGGTGCTGGACGGCGCCGCTGCCGACTCACTGGTCGCCGCGGCCTCGGACGCCGAGACACTGGTCCTGGGTTCGCGCGGGTACGGAACGATCGTCGGCTTTCTGATCGGCTCCATCGGACAGCAGGTGATCGCCGAGGCCGCCAGTCCCGTCGTGCTGGTGCGTGCCGACGACCGTGCCGCGTCCGAGGCGGCCGGCCGCGAGATCGTCGTGGGACAGCACGGCGGCCCGGACGACAGCGCAGCCGGCCTCCGGTTCGCGTTCGAGACCGCGGCGGTCCGCGGCGCCTCGGTGCGCGTCGTACGTGCCTGGAGCCTGCCGCCCTTGTTCGCCTACAGCCCCGGCTCGCTGAAGCTGCTCGACGAGGCCGGGGGCCTGGAGCCGTTCGAGAAGAAGGCTCTCGCCGAGTCGGTGAAGCCGTGGCGCGAACGGTTTCCCGAGGTGTCCGTCACCGAGTACGTCGAGATGGGCAGTGCCGGACAGGTGCTGCTCTCGCTGGCCGCGCGGGCCCAGCTGATGGTCGTTCAGCGCCGCGCCGAACGCTCGGCGGTGGGGTCACGGATCGGGTCGGTGGCGCACGCGCTGATGCACCACGCGCCGTGCCCGGTGGCGGTGGTCCCGCACGCTTGAGCGGCGCCCGGAGCCGGTTTCGGGTGGCTCGCAGGCCGAGGCCGGCTCACGGGCTGAGGCGGGCTCACAGTCCGAGGTCGGCTCACAGTCCGACCGCTCCGTCGATGCGTTCGCGGAGCAGGTCGGCGTGGCCGTTGTGGCGGGCGTACTCCTCGATCATGTGGATCAGCACCCAGCGCAGCGACACCGCCCCGAGCCAGGAGTCCTGGCCCTCGACGTCCAGACCGGGCGCCTCGGTGACGAAGCGTTCGGCGAAGGTCACCTCGCAGTGCCAGGCCTCCCAGGCCGCGGCGACGACCGCGGGGTCGGGCACCGCGCCGTCGAAGTCCCCGTCAGGGGCGGCCGCGGTGGCGAACCGAGGCGGCGCGTCCTGACCGGCCAGCACGCTCCGGAACCAGCGGCGCTCCACATCGGCGAGGTGTCTGACCAGCCCGAGGAGTGAAAGCGTCGAGGGTTTCACGGACCGCTGGGACAACTCCGCACCCAGGCCTGCGCACTTGAACTCCAGCGTCGCGCGCTGGGCCGCCAGCACGGACACCAGCATGGCGCGCTCGTCCCCGGTCGTACGGGCATTGAGACGGCGGCGCCCCTGGTCCGGCGCGGTGAAGAACTCGGCTCTTCGCTGTGGGCTGCTCATACGCACAATTATCGGCACAGGGCGCCACGACGTCCGAGAGTGTTCAAGTCCCGTAAGCAGTAGCCGTGTTGGGGTAAAGGAGAAGCAGTTTTGGCGTGAACTATTGACGACAACATGACAGTCCGATTGACTCGCCGCCCAGCGCCGGAACCGGTTCCGGTACCGGTACCGGCCCTGGGCGCGAAGACGCGATCCCCGTGTTCCGGGAGGCAGTCATGGCTGTGACCATCGCCGACGTGGCGCACGCCGCGGGCGTGAGCAAGACGACCGTGTCCCGGGTGCTGAACACCCGGGGCGAGGTCGACGCGTCGACGGCTGCCCGGGTCCGCGAGGTCATCAACCGCATGGGCTATGTGCCCAGTTCGGGCGCGGTAGGCCTGGCACGGGGCAGCAGCCGGACCGTGGGCATGCTGGTGCCCTCGCTGACCTGGCCATGGATGGGCGAGGTACTGCAGGGCGTCGTCGACACCGTGGAAGCCGCCGACTTCGGCCTGCTGCTGTTCACCTGTAACCGGGGCACGGAATCCGTCCGTCGCTTCACCAGCCAGGTGTCGGCGCGCGCCTTCGATGGGCTGCTTGTGGTGGAGCCGGAGAACACCCTCGACATGCTGACGGCGCTGCACCGCGAGGGCCTGCCCGTCGTCCTGATCGACGACCGCGGGCACCACCCCGAGTTCCCCTCCGTCACGGCCACCAACTTCGAGGGCGGGGCCTCAGCGGCCCGCCACCTCCTGGCCGGTGGCCGACGCAAGCCACTGGTGCTCACCGGGCCTTCACGGTTCGGCTGTGTACGCGACCGCCTCGCCGGGTTCCGGGCCACCTTCGCCGAGCACGGCGTCGGGCTCGACCTGGTCGTCGAGGGCGACTTCACCGAAACCGGCGGCCGCAAGGTCGTGCGCCGACTGCTCGCCGAGGGACGGGAGTTCGACGCCGTCTTCGCACACAACGACCTCGCGGCGGTGGGCGTCCTTGGCGCCCTGCGGGACGCCGGGATCCGGGTCCCGGGCGACGTCTCCGTGATCGGCTTCGACGACATCCCGATGGCCCCGCACACCGAGCCCTCACTGAGTACGGTCCGCCAGCCCATGCGGGAGATGGGCGAGACGGCCGCACGCATGCTCCTCACCCGTCTGGCGGGCGAGGAACTGTCCACCGCTCCCGTGGTCCTGCCCACGGAAATGATCACGCGCCGGTCGGCGCCGGCGGCCTAGGGGGTGTCGTTTGGATCACTTCGGATCAGGCCGCGGCGCATGGTGCGGTGCATCGCAAGGCGGAGCATGACCCGCGTACTGGGCGTACTCGGGTGATGCGACAACGCGGCGAGGTGCCGTGCCAGGCGTCGCGGACCCGGGGTGACCCAAACGACACCCCCTAGCCCTCCGCCGAGCACCCCACGCACTGCCGGGCGGAGATCACCGGCAGCACCAGAACACGTCGACGTCCGAGCTTCCGGCAGGACAGGAAGTCGACCTCGGCGAACCACCGCACACCCGCACGGAGCACTGGCACCCCCAACTCCCTTAGGAGAGCCGCATGCCATCCCGTACTCCACCTCCACGCGCGTTCATGACCGCGCTGGCCACCTTGTCCGCCCTGTCGCTGCTGGCGGCGGGACAGGCCTTCGCCGGCCCGGCGGCCGAATCCGTCGCGGCCGTCGCGGCCTGGGACGCCGACCAGGCCGCTGCCGCCTACACCGTGAACCCCGCCGCGGTCACCGCCTCGGGAAGCGAGAACGCCGGCACCGGCCCGGGCCTCGCCTTCGACGGCAACGCCGCCACCCGTTGGTCGAGCCAGTTCGCGGACGACGCCTGGATCCGCGTCGACCTCGGCTCCACCCTCCGCATCGACCGGGTCGTACTGGACTGGGAGGCCGCCTACGGCAAGAGGTACGTCCTGGAGGTGTCCAAGAACGGCACCGACTGGACGCCCTTCTACACCGAGACCGCCGGCACCGGAGGATCGGTCACCGCCCACACCTACCCGCAGGAAGCCACGGGCCGCTATGTGCGGTTGCGCGGCGTCGAACGTGCCACGGCGTACGGGTACTCGCTGTTCGCGTTCAAGATCTACGGCGGCGAACCCGCCCCGGCCTCCACGACCCGTACGAACCTTGCCCTCAACCACCCCGCCTACTCCAACCTCTACCAGCACGCGGGCAATTCACCCGCCTTCGTCACCGACGGCGGCTGGCCCGCCGACCTCAAGGCCGACCAGACCCGCTGGTCCAGCGACTGGAACGCCAACCGCTGGGTCTCCGTCGACCTGGGTGCCACCTCGACCATCAGCTCCGTCGACCTGTACTGGGAGGCGGCCTACGCGGTTGACTACCAACTCCAGGTCTCCGACGACAACACGAACTGGCGCACCGTCTACCAGCCGTCCGCCGCAGAGGTCGCCGCCCGCCGCGCGGACGTGAAGGCCCCGGCGGACGCGGTGGGTCGCCGCGACACGGTCACACTGCCGACGCCCACGACCGGACGGTATGTGCGGATGCTCGGCAAGGAGCGCCGCTCCTTCTACAACCCGGCGCCCGCGACCGCCCAATTCGGCTACTCGCTCTACGAGTTCCAGGTCTGGGGCACCGGAGGAAGCGCCGCGGCCGCGTACCCCGCCCTGCCCGGCGAGCAGTCGGGGACGTACCAGACGACGTTCTTCGACGACTTCACAGGGGCGAGCCTGGACCGCTCCAAGTGGCGGGTCGTGCGCACCGGTTACGAGATGGGCCCGGTCAACGGGGAGTCCCAGGCCTACGTCGACTCCACCAACAACATCGTCACACAGAACGGCAGCCTCCTTCTGAAGTCCAGGTACTGCAACGACTGCACCTCGACCCCGGCCGGGACCTACGACTTCACCTCCGGCCGCATCGACACCAACACCAAGTTCGACTTCACCTACGGAAAGGTCAGCGCCCGTATCAAGCTGCCGGTCGGCGACGGCTTCTGGCCCGCCTTCTGGCTCCTCGGCAGCAACGTCGACGATCCGAACGTCTCGTGGCCCGCGTCGGGCGAGACCGACATCATGGAGAACGTCGGCTACGCGGATTGGACAAGTACCGCGCTGCACGGTCCGGGCTACTCGGCCGACGGCAACATCGGCGCCCGCACGATCTTCCCTGCCGGCGGCCGAGTGGACGCGTGGCACAACTACGCGGTGGAGTGGACACCGACGGGCATGCGCTTCTACATCGACGACGTGCTCGTCCAGGAGACGACGCGGAACAAGCTGGAGTCGACCCGTGGCCAGTGGGTCTTCAACCACAACCAGTACGTCATCCTCAACCTCGCCCTGGGCGGCGCCTATCCGGCGGGCTGGAACCAGGTCACCACGCCCTACTGGGGTCTGCCGCAGTCGAGCGTGGACAAGGTCGCGGCCGGGGGAGTGCAGGCGGAGATCGACTGGGTGCGCGTCGAGCAGAAGAGGTGACCCGGACCGCCGTGAGGCCCTGAAGTCGGGTGCGTGCAGGGCCTCTTGACGAAAACTTGGTCCAGTCCTACCTTCCAGTCAACCGTTCAAAGACTGGGCTGAAGTTCACTCACCTGAACGTCAGTAACCCCCACTCAAGGGAGCTCGGATGCTCACACGTCTTCGAACACTCGGTGTGGCCGGCGCGGTGTGCGCCTCATCGCTGCTCGCCGCGCCGGCGGCTTTCGCCGAAGTGGAACCCGGCGGCTGGACATCTGTCTCGCCCACGTACACCGTGCAGGAGCGCGGTTGCGGCACGGTCTCCGGCCTGACGTTCACGCTCACCTGCTCCACCGCCAGCGGAGACCAGCGGGCCGAACGGCGGTACGCCACGTACACCGGCGGCACGCGGCAGTTCGAGGGCTACTTCAGGATCTCCAGCCTCAGCGGCACCCGGATCAGCCTCAAGCAGACGTTCAACGAGTCGGCGGCGGGCCCGTACTTCATGCTCGCGGTCGAACGCGGTGGAAGGCTCTACGCGGTCCACGGCGGCGCCACGCTCTCCAACGCGGGCACCGTCGGGGCCACGGTCCGCGTCAACACGGTCCACCAGGTGGGCACTTCGCACCGCACCTACATCAACGGCTCGCTCCAGCACACCTACGCCAGCCCCTCCGGAAGCTTCTACGACAAGTTCGGCGCCTACCGCACCGACAGCGGCACCGGACCGGCGACCGTCGTCTGGAGCAACGTCAAGTTCTGGCGCAAGTAGCGGTCACCGCATGCGGATATCCCTGCGTATCGCAGCGCCGACAGTGCTCCTGATGGCACTGTCGGCCTGCTCCGCGCCACAGACGACAGACGAGGCCGGTCGCGACGCCGCCGTCGCCGCCGCAGCGGGCTCCGTGCTGCGCGCCTCGCTCACCACTCCCACGGACATCGATCTCAGCTGGCAGGAGGACAGCTCAGGAACATCCGGTCACGCACTGGAGTTCGCGACCGAGCAGTCGGGTCCCTACACCGTCCTCCAGTACCTGCCGCCGGGCGTGACGACCTACCGGCACCCCGATCTGATGCCGAACACGACCTTCTTCTACCGGCTCCGCGCCTTTCACGGGCCGGCCTCGGCCCCGCTGAGCGTCTCCCTCCCGCCCGGGGAACTGACACAAGCGGACGAGGACTCGGGCCACGACTGGCTCCCCGCCCGCAAGGACCCGGCACGCGTCGTCGCGGGCCGGCCCCTCAAGGATTCCGGTGCGGGCGCACCCACCGGATTCAAGGCCGTGGTCAAGCATGCGAACGGCATCCTCTTCACGTGGACGGACCACGCAGCCGACGAAACAGGCTTCCTCCTGGAGGCTCGTACGCCGGAAAGCTCCGAGTACGCGCCCCTCGTAGTCCTCGACCCTGATGTCAACTCCACTGGATTGATCACCCTGCCCACGGAGAAGCAGGCGTCGTACCGCGTCCGGGCCTTCACCTACGGCGAACTGTCCAATGTGGTCCGGCTGACCACTGGCGAATGACTCCTACGCGTTGTCGGCCCTGGACATACGCAGGGCGAGATCCTGAAGCAGGTCGGCCGCCTTGACGTCGGTGCGTCCGGAGTCGTGGAGGTCGGCGAGTTCGGAGAAGAGGAACGCGAAGGCACCCACGAGCGAGATGGTGGCGGGCAGGTAGGCATCCGCGACGGCCTGGCCCGCCTCGGCGGGTCCGGCGTCGGAGGGCACTTCGACCCTGGGGAAAACCTCCGTCACGAGCGCGCCGAGCTGGGTCTCGGTCGACTCGACCTCGGTGTCGTCCTCGTCAGCCTGGGCGATCCTGCGGACCATGGCGTTGGTCTCGGTGAGGACGCCGATGGCTCGCAGGATGATCTCCGTCTGTTCCATGCCGTGAGCCTAGACGGACGATCCCCAACTGTGGGTTCGGTGTTCGGGTCGTGATGGTAGACAGTGGGCGTGAACAACCTTTCCCGCTCCCGCCAGGATCGCGCCCGATGACCGCCGGCATCGACACTCCGGACCGCCGAGGTCGCACCGGACTCGACCAGATCGGCCGCGACCTTACCGGCAACCCCCGGATCAAGATCCGGGATGTGACACTCCTGTCCAGCCACTGGTACGTGGAGCGCACCACGACCTTCGACTTCCAGCACGCCGACGGCACCTGGAGCACCCAGGAGCGCGAGACACACGACCGCGGCAACGGGGCCACCCTCCTGCTGTACGACACCGAGCGCGGAACGGTGCTGCTGACCAGGCAGTTCCGCTACCCCGTGTACCTCAACGGTCACCCCGACGGGATGCTGGTCGAGACACCGGGCGGCCTGCTCGACGAGGACGACGAGCAGCCCGAGGTCGCCGTACGCCGCGAGGTCATCGAGGAGACCGGGCACACCGTCGGAGCGGTCCACCATGTCTTCGACGTCTACATGAGCCCGGGCTCGGTCACCGAGCGGGTCAGTTTCTACGCCGCCTCCTACGGCCCCTCGACCCGTACCCACGAAGGCGGAGGGCTGGACGAGGAGGGCGAGGACATCGAGATCGTCGAACTGCCCTTCGGCCGGGCCCTGGAGATGATCCGCAGCGGCGAGATCGCCGACGCGAAGACCATCATGCTGCTGCAGTGGGCGGCTCTGGAGGGCCCGTTCAAGGGTTCCGTGTGGTGACACGAAGCCTGGCGCAGTTGGAGGAAAACCTGGCCGCCGTGGGGCTTGAACTGACGGCGGATCAGCGGGTCCGACCGGACGCTGTCCACTGACGGGCGGGACCCGGCCTACCTGTCGTCGTCGTTCGGGGACCGGCGTGTGGTGAGGAGGAGGGCGATGTCGTCGGGGCGCTCGGTGGCCTGCCGTGCCTCCGCGGTGAGCAGGTCGGCCGCGGCGGACACGGAAGGGCCGCCCGCCCGGCCGCGCCGCATGGCCGCCCTGGCCAGGTTCGCGCGAAGGGTTTCGACGCCCTCGTCTATGTCGGTGCCGGGTCGCTCGACCAGACCGTCCGTGTAGAGGGCCAGGACGGCACCGGGCTCCAGCAGCAGGTCGGTCACCGGATAGCGGGCGTGCGGATCCACCCCGAGTACCACCCCGCCGGGCAGGTCCAGGATCTCCGTACGGCCGTCGGGGTGGCGCAGCAGGGGCTGCGGATGCCCGGCCCGGGCGGCCCGCGCGATGCCCGTGACCGGGTCCAGGCGGACGTAGCAGCAACTGGCGAACTGGCCGGGGTCGAGGTCGATGAGCAGCCTGTTGGTGCCGCTCATCACCTCGTCCGGGGACCGGTCACTGAGCGCGAACGCCCGTACCGCACTGCGAAGTTGGCCCATGGTGGCCGCGGCCTGGACACCGTGCCCCTGGACGTCGCCGATGACCAGGGCCAGCCCGTCGCCCGCCTCCACGACGTCGTACCAGTCGCCGCCCACGTCCATGCCGAGGGTGCCGGGCAGATACCGCCCGGCGGTGGTCACCAGGGGGTGCGCGGAGAGGCGGTGCGGGAGCAGGGCCTCCTGGAGACCGCGGGCGAGGGCGGCCTCGTTGTCGTAGCGCCGGGCCCGCTCCAGGGCCTGGGCGATCAGCCCGGCGAGCGCCGTCAGAACCGTACGCTCCTCGGCGCTGAAGGCACGGGCACGGTCGAAACCGAGGATGCAGGAGCCGACCGGGCGCCCCGAGGCGATCAGTGGCAGGAAGGCCCGGGATCCCTCCTCGGCGTCCAGTGCGATGCCGGGATAGGCCGCCTCGAGCTGCTGCATGGACTCGTAGAAGAGTGGCCGGCCAGTGGTGAGCGTTTCGACGCCCGGCAGCCGGGTGTCGAGGCCCACGCCGTCGAAGGGGGCGAGGAACCCCTCGGGGAAGCCGGTCTCCCAGGCCAGGTACAGGCGCCGGTCCTGGAGCAGATAGATGGCGAGCCGACGGCCGCCGAACGCGGGCAGCAGCTCCCGCATCACCACCTCGGACACCTGGCGTGCCGTCACCGCCTCGGTCAGCGCGATGGCGAGGACGATGGGCCGGTACAGCGACGCCGTCGCGGGGGCGCCGTCCGTCGGCTCGTCGACGTCGGCCCAGCGGCCCGTCGTCTCGAACGGGTCGCCCTCCGCGGCGTCCGCCACCCGCCCCATGGGCACGAGCTTGCACGTCAGGCTGCCCGGCCCCGCGTAGATGGACATCGTGAGCCACTCACCGCCGTGCCGCCCCGGTGTCTGCCCCTGACCGTTCCCGCGCGGGCGTCTGACCTGGAAGTGCACCGGATCCGGCGACAGCAAAGCGCCGCGCACATGATCCTCGTACGACGGCCGGTTCAGCCAGGGCACGGCCTCCCACAGCGGCCGCCCCAGCAGCTCCGTGCGAGGCCGTCCGAGCAGTTCGGCGGCGCGCGGGTTGGTGTAGGTGATCATCCCGAGCCGGTCGAGTGCGAACACTCCCTCGGGGAGGAGATCCGCCGCCCGGTCAGCGGTCAGGCCCGGGCCCGGATCGATGACCGTGCCACTCACCCGGTACGGCGGTCCGGGCGCCGTGGCCGAGGTGCCCAGAGCCAGCAGACGCAGCTCGGCGTCCGCGGTGCGTACCGGCACCGGCTGAGCGGGCGGGCGGCCGGCGGCCGTCTCCCGTAGGGCGGTCAGCATCAGGCGCGGATCCTCGTGGGACAGGGCGTCGGCCAGTGCCTCCGGCGTGCCGGCGAAGCCACCGGGTGTGGTGCCGAGCAGCGCGTCGTCCGCGATGACCGTGCCGTCGCGCGGATCCCAGGTGAATCCTCCGACACAGCGTACGGAAGGACCGTCGGAGGGCGCCTGGACACACAGGGGCTCGTCGTCCCAGACGACGACTCCGGGCCCGTCCTTGTCCAGCGCCGCCAGAGCGGCACCCAGCTCCTCCGCCACCGTCGTCATCCGGTCACGGTCGGGCAGCACCTCGGTGGCGTCCGAGGCCGACGGACGCAGCACCGTCAGGACGCCGAAGGATGTCGACGCGCCCACGACGGGGACGTACAGGGAACCGAACGGGAACGGCAGCCCGGCCGCCAGCTGCGGGTAGCGGCGCATCGTCTCCGTGGCATCGGTGAGAAGCACCTCCTCGCCGAGCCTATGGACGTCCGCGACCGGGAACGGCAGGTCCACATGCATCCGCCACCAGGAGCGGAACAGCTGACCCGGCAGGCCCGCGAGTACGGCCATCCTCAGCAGTCCGGGCGTGCTCGAACGCAGATAGATGCCTCCCGCGAAGCCGCGGGCCGCCTGTACGGCGTCCGCCACGGCCCCGGTGAGCAAGGTGGGCAGGCTTTCCAGCGCCTGGACCTCGTGCTCGGCGCTCCCAGTCATCGGTCTGCCCTCGTCCGCCCGCCGCCAGGGAGGTATCACAGCAAGAATGCGCCTGACAGGCCCCTGACCGCACCTCGACGCCCACCGGAGCACGGGTCGCGCCGGTCGCTTTCGGCCGTGGCGATCTGCTGTGCCCAGCGCGAAGATACCCGGTTCACAGGATTTCAGGAGCCGCTCGACAGTGAGTGATTCAGGAATCGGGCCCGGCGGAGAGTGTCTCGGGGGTGAGCGTCTCGGCGGCGACGGCCGCCACGGCCTCGGCCACCGCGGCGAGCGCGGGAAAGTCGAGCTTCCACTGCTGCCAGAACAGCGGAACGTCGACCCCCCGGTTCGGCGCGATGTTCACCAACTCTCCGGTGCGCAGCAGTGGTTCGGCCTGCACCTCGGGCACCATGCCCCAGCCCATTCCGGCGGCGACGGCGGCGACGAACCCCTCCGAGGTGGGCACGAAGTGCCGCAGCGCGCTCGCACCCAGGCCGCCCCGCAGGCCGCGGACGAAGTCGTCCTGGAAGTCGTCGATCCGGTCGAAGGCCACCACCGGAGCGTCCGCGACCAGGTCAGGCAGGGACGCGTCCGTCCCGGCGCCGAACCAACGCTCGGCGAAGCCCGGGCTCGCCGTCGGCACGTACCGCATGCGGCCGAGGGCGCGGACGGAGCAGCCCGGCACGGGATCGGGCGACGACGTCACCGCCGCCATCACCACGCCCTCGCGCAGCAGCGCGGCCGTGTGGTCCTCGTCCTCCCGGCGCAGCTCGAAGCAGAGCCGCAGCTCCTGCGGCACACGGGTGAGGGCCGGCAGGAACCAGGTCGCCAGCGAGTCGGCGTTCACCGCGATCGACAGCCGCGTCGGCTCCCCGGAGCCGGTCATGCCCAGCTCGGCATGCGCGTCGCGCTCCAGTCGGGCCAGCTGGCGCGCGAAACGCACCACGACCTCGCCGGACTCGGTCGGGCGCACCGGCTTCGTACGCATCAGCAGCACCCGGCCCGTGCGCTGCTCCAGCGCCTTGACGCGCTGGCTGACCGCCGACGGCGTCACATGGAGCGCACCGGCCGCCGCGTCGAAGGTGCCCTCGTCGACGACCGCGAGGAGCGTACGGACCTGATCGAAAGGGAGTTCTGTCATCACGAGCGCTAATGATACGTAAGAATCTTTAGCTGTACTCTTGACAGTCATCTTTCTAGCGTCGGTGTCATGACAGACGCGCTGGCCGCCGCGGCCGCCGGATTCGGTACCGGACTTTCCCTCATCGTCGCCATCGGCGCCCAGAACGCCTTCGTCCTGCGCCAGGGCATCCGCCGCGACGCCGTACTCGCCGTGGTGGGCATCTGCGCACTGTCCGACGCGGCGCTCATAGCCCTGGGCGTCGGTGGTGTCGGCGCGGTGGTCGTGGCCTGGCCCGCGGCGCTCACCGTGGTCGCTCTGATCGGTGGCGCGTTCCTGCTCGTCTACGGCTTCCTGGCGGCCCTCCGGGTACTGCGCCCCTCGGCTCTGGAGGCGGCGGCCGTGCCGGCGGGCTCGCGCCGCCGCGTCCTGCTCACCTGCCTGGCGCTGACCTGGCTCAACCCGCACGTCTACCTCGACACCGTGTTCCTGCTCGGCTCCATCGCGGCCGACCGCGGCCCGTTGCGCTGGACCTTCGGGCTGGGGGCGGTCCTGGCGAGCGTGTGCTGGTTCGCCGCGCTGGGCTTCGGCGCCCGGCTGCTCGGCCGCTTCCTGGCCCGGCCGTCGGCCTGGCGCGTACTGGACGGCCTGGTCGCCACGACGATGGTCGCCATGGGCGCGGTGCTGATCGCGGGAGCCTGACGCTCGTACGCCTGGCATGGGCACGCGAGTGTGAACCCCGCCGACACACCCGGACCCCGCTCGGCGATAGTGATCCCTGCAGGCAAAAAGATGTAGCGAGCAACCAGGACGAGTGTGGACACGAGCAAGAGCGATACGGACAGCGACTCCGCGACGGACGACGAGACACCGGAACCGGTGCCGGCGAACAGCCGCGGATGGCGCCGCTGGGCGATGGACACCACGCCGTTGCGGCGCCCGGCGTTTCGCAGGCTGTGGTCCTCGACCATCGTCACAGCCGTCGGCAGTCAGCTCACCGCGGTCGCCGTGCCCAAGCAGATCTACGACATCACCGGCTCCTCGGCATGGGTCGGCTATGCGAGCATCGCCGGCCTGTTGCCCCTCGTGGTCTTCGCCCTGTGGGGCGGTGCGATCGCCGACAGCATGGACCGGCGCAAGCTGCTCCTCATCACCAACACCGGCATGGCCGTCACGTCGGTGCTCTTCTGGATACAGGCCGCCGCCGGACTCGACTCGGTTCTCGTCCTGATGGTGCTGCTCGCCCTCCAGCAGGCGTTCTTCGGCCTGAACTCCCCGGCCCGCCAAGCCTCCATCGCCCGGCTGGTCCCCAAGGACGAACTGCCCGCGGCGAACGCGCTCGGCTCGACCGTCATGCAGACAGGTCTGGTCGCCGGACCGCTGCTGGCCGGCGCCCTCATTCCGGTCATCGGCCTGGCCGAGCTGTATCTGATCGACGCCGTGGCCCTGTGCGTCACCGTGTGGGCGGTCGTACGGCTTCCCGCGCTGCCACCTCTGACGCAGGCGGCGTCCAAGCGGGCCGGATGGAGCGAGGTCGCCGCGGGATTCCGCTACATCGCGCTGCACAAAGTGCTGCTGCTGTCCTTCCTCGCCGACATCATCGCGATGGTCTTCGGCATGCCCCGCGCCCTGTTCCCGCAACTCGCCTCCCAGACGTACGCGCCCTACGGCGAGGGGCTCGCGCTGGGTCTCCTCTTCGCGGCGATCCCCATCGGCGCGGTGCTCGGCGGCCTGGCGTCGGGCACGTTCTCCCGGATCCCGAGGCACGGCCTCATGGTCATCGTCGCGGTGGTGGCCTGGGGAGCCGCCATCACGGGGTTCGGGCTGAGCACCAGCCTGTGGGTGGCGGTGGCCTTCCTCGCCGCGGCCGGAGTCGCCGACATGGTCTCCATGGTCTTCCGCGGTGCGATCCTGCTCTCCGCCGCCACGGACGAGATGCGCGGCCGCATGCAGGGCGTGTTCACGGTCGTCGTCGCGGGCGGCCCCCGTCTCGCCGACGTCCTGCACGGAACCGCCGGCGCGGTTTTCGGGGCCCGCGCCGCGGTCGTGGGCGGCGGCCTGCTGGTGATCGCCGCCACGCTGGTCCTGGCCACCGCCACACCGGCTCTGAGGCGTTACACGATCTGAGGGGCGGAGCGGCCCCCGTCGGTCATAGAGTGACCCGCATGGGGGAAACACGACCTACCTCGGAATTCCACGCGCCGAACGTCACCGCCGAGAGCGTTGGCCGGCTGGTGGCGGCCCTGGACGCCCAGGACACCAACGACGGCGTACGACGGCTGCGCGCGTGGGCGCACACCGCGGTCGCCGCGCGCCCCGGAGAGCGGGCGATCGACATCGGCTCGGGCACCGGATCGCAGACCCAGGCACTGGCGGCCGCCGTCGCTCCACACGGTGAGGTGCTCGGCATCGAGCCGAACAGCGGGCTGCGTATGGTGGCCGATCAGCGTGCGGTGGCGGCCGGCAGCCAGGCCCGCTTCGTGGACGGCGACGCGCTCGTTCTGCACCTGCCCGACTCCTCGGTCGACATCGTGTGGTGCGAGCGGGTACTCCAGCACCTCCTGGAGCCCGAGAAGGCGGTCGCCGAGATCGCGCGGGTGCTGCGCCCCGGCGGTCGTGTCGCCCTCCTCGACACCGACTGGGCGACCACGATCCTGCACCCCGGCGACCCCGAGATTGTCGCGGCGATCACCTCCGGCGCGCTGTCCGCGGCGGCCGACCCCTACTCCGGGCGCAAAGTGGTCGGCCGACTGACGGCGGCCGGGCTGGTGATCGACGACCGAGGATCGCAGGCGCTTCTCCAGGACCACACATCTGTGGCCTGGCCGCTGATCCGCATGCTGGGCGAGTCCGCCGTACGCCGTGAACTGATCACCGAGGAACAGCGCGACCGCCTGTACGCCGACGTCACGGAGGCCGCCGAGCAGGGGGCGCTGCACATGTCGGTGACGATGTTCGGAGCGGTCGCGCACCGCCCGTAGAAGAGATGCCTTGCACCGCCCGTAGGAGAGGTGCCGTGCACCGTCCGTAGGAGAGATAGCGCATCGGGCGGATAAGAGCGTTTGACGGAATATAATTGTTTCGCCGTCGCCGAACGGAGTACTCAGCGGGTTTTTCCCTGGTATTGGGGGTACTCGAGCAAAATGAACACGGCGAGCTATGAAGTAATCGCAGCGAGCGGGGCACTGAAAGCGGGCGCTGCCTTCATCGGGGGGCTCATCATCGTGGCGGGCCTCATCTGGGCGGTCCGGATGGGCATCAGGGTGCGGAGCCAGGAGTCGCGGCCGCCCACCGCGGAAGAACAGCCCACTCTTCCCGCTTCCGGAGCGACGCACGAACTCCGGGAGAGGCGGGAACCCGACGAGGTACCGCGCGCCGCGGACGAGAGCGAGCGGCTGAAGCCGACCCAGATGCACGCCTCGGGGAGCAAACACGCCGATGACCAGAGCCGACGGCGCTGGGGAAGCGGCTCCGGTCGTGACACTGGCGGCAGCGGCCCAGGTACGACGTAACCGGCGCGCGGCGCGTCCCACCCGGGCGGCACGACATCCCCTCGGCGCCGCCTTTCGTGTGTCCTAGGGGAAGTCGGCCGCCGAGTCCTCGGGAGCCACGTCGGAGCGAAGCCGGAGCCACGACGGCTGCCGCAACAGACCGGCTCTCGTACGAGTGCTGTAGCGGACCTCGCCGACGAGCCGCGGCGCGACCCAGTGCGCCGCGGCCACCGGCGGGACGTCGTCGAAGGGGCAACTGTCGGTCTCGGCGGCACGCAACAGCTCGGCGAGTTCCGCTCGCTCGGCCTCGCTCCAGCCGGTGCCCACACTCCCGGCGTAGCGCAGCCGTCCCGCTTCACGCTGGCCCACGAGTAGGGCGCCCGGCAGCCCCGACAGCCGTCCCCTGCCGGGGACCCAGCCGCCGACGATGACGTCCACGGTCCGTACATTGCGGATCTTGATCCAGGCGCGCGAACGCACCCCGGGCTCGTACACGGAGTCCAGCCGTTTGCACACCAGCCCCTCCAGACCACTCTCACGCGTCGCCCGCAACGCCAGCTCCCCATGGCCGACGAGCGCCGACGGCGTCGACCAGAAAGGGCCGCCGAGAGCGAGCTCCTCCAGCTCCCGCCGCCGCCGGACGTAGGGGAGTGAGGTCACGTCGCCCCGCAGATGCATGACGTCGAACAGGACGAGATGCGCGGGTGTTTCCGCCGCACGGCGGGCGGCCTTGGCCGGCGACCGGGCCAGCCCCATGCGGGACTGCAGGAGCTGGAAGTCACCTCGCCCCTGCTCGTCCAGGACCAGGACCTCACCGTCCAGAATCGCGGGGGCCGGGCCGAGGGCGCCGCCCAGCGCACCGAATTCCGGGTACGCGGCCGTGATGTCCTCGCCCGACCGCGCGCGCAGCACGACGCTGCCGTCCCCGGGCAGATAGATCACCGCCCGCTGGCCGTCGTGCTTGGTCTCGTACGCCCATCGTGTGTCCTGCCCGGCGGGCGGCAGGGCGCCGGGTGTGGCGAGCATGGGAGCGATCCGCGGCAGTCTCACAGGTGTGTTGTCGACAGGCCTCCGGTGGCCCACTCACCCTGGCCCGCTCTTTCGCCTGAACGGCGTCGCCCCGTGAACCCGGGACACGGACACCTGACCGTCCTCCGCCGCAGCTCAGCGCGCCGAACCCCGAACCGGTCGACGGGGCACGGCAGGCGTTCCGTCCGCCGCCGCGCACGGGGAGGTTGCGGCCTCGGTCGAGGAGGAGCGAACAGGTCCCACTCGCCCTTGTTGCTCAGGCGCCACCCGGACGACTGATTTGCCCGCCCCCGGGCCCGCCAGTTCGGCGATCATCGGACTTCGTCGAACCCGTACACCGTGCCCACCGGCGTGGTGATCGCACCCTGTTTCGCGAGGTTCGCCAGGCGGTCCCACGCAGCGGTCTCCGTGTCCGGGTCGTCATGGGGCGTGGCCAGCACGCCGACCGCCGTGTAGTTCCGCAGCAGCATGTCCATCGAGTCGAGAGGAACGGGCGCGCCGCTCGCAACGCCGATCATGGCGATACGACCGTTGCGGGCGATGCTCTTCAACGCCGTGGCCGCCGTGTCACCGCCCACCGGGTCATAGATCACGTCCACGCCACATCCGCCCGTGATCTCATCGATCCGCGTCGTCACATCGTCCGTGCGGTAGTTCACGACGTGATCTGCTCCGTACCGCGTGCAGAACTCCAGCTTCTCCTGACTTCCCGCGACCGCGATCACCGTGGCGCCGACCGCCTTGCCGAGTTGCAGGGCGCTGGCACCGCTGCTGCCCGCAGCGCCCAGAACAAGCAGGGTCTGTCCGGCCTCCACCGGAGCGCGCTCAACGAGGCCCGCGTACGCCGTGCGGAACCCGATGGGAAAGCCGCCGGCCTCTTCATCCGTCATGTCGGCCGGAATGCGGATGGCCGACTCCTCACGCACATACGCGTACTCTGCGTACCCGCCCCGCCCCTCCAGGAACGCGGTGATGCCCGTCACCTGGTCGCCGACCGCGAACCGAGAGTTCGGCGGCACGGCGACGACCTCCCCCGCCGCTTCCTCCCCGAGGCCGAAGGGAGGTGCGCCGAGCAGCGGGAAATGGCCTGCCGTCATCATCACGTCGGGGAACCCGGCACCCGCGGTCCGTACTCGGATCAGCGCCTGCCCGGACGGTGGCTCACCCCAGGTCATCTCCTGGAGCTCGACCGCTTCCTTCGGCTCGCCGAACCTCAGCACACGCCACGCACGACCAGAGAACATCACGGACCTCGCGATGCAGTTGGTGACGATCTTCAAGACGAGATACTGCACGACGAGCTTCACTACCGGTGGGAACTCAGATGCCCAGCGCCTGGGACATCAGGGTCTGGAGGTGCAGCCCGCGATGGACATCGAACTCGCCCGACTTTCCCGTGCGTACGGCGGTCGCGAACTCCTGGCGCAGCACGGGCCAGCTCTCCTCGTGGTCGAGTTCGGCGCCGTCGTACACGAGCTCGGGATGCGGACCGAACAACTCGATCCGTGTGATGCCCTGCTCGACATTGACCGACCCCGACAGCGACGCCTGGCTCACCGCTCCGCTCGCGTGTTCGCAGGTGAGCTCGATCCAACGGCGTGGGTCTCCGGTGCCGCGCACCCGCACGATGGGCCCCATGGCAGCGTCCAGCAGATCGAGAACGTGCGGCCCGAGGTCAAGGAGCGCGCCGTGTTCCAGACGCCAAGGGGTCGCGAACTCGCCGCCCAGGAAGGCGCCGGTCACCATGCATGCACGTGCTCCCACGGCGTCGACGCTCTGTGCGGCTGCCAGGAACCGCCGGGTGGTCGGGTTGTAACGGCTCGTCAGAACGAGCTGGGAGACGACGCCTGCCGCGTCGACGGCATCGACGAGACGTTGCGCCGAAGGCAGATCCAGCGCGAGCGGCTTCTCCAGGAGCAGTGCCTTGCCCGCCTCGGCAGCGCGGATGGCGAGTTCCGCCTGAACGGAGGGCGGAACCGCGAAGGCGACCGCTTCACAGTTGTCGAGCAGGTCCTCGAAGCGGGCGGCGACCTCGGCTCCGTAGGGTGCGGCTGTCTCACGGGCCGCCTCGGGGCGGCGTGCCCACACCGAGGTCAGCTGGGTCTCGGGCCCGGCGGCAAGCACACGCGCGTGTACGGCACGCGCCCATGGCCCGGCGCCGACGAGCCCGACCTTGACTGGTGAATGGTTCCAGGGAATCGAGGCGCCGGTCACGAGAAGTCTCCTTTGTGGTGTGAGCGCACCAACTTCACCACGTTGGCTGCGGCTTCGACCAGGAGGGTGTCGTTGAGTGGACCGGCCCCGCCCCGTGTCCCGTCAGGAGCCGGACGGCCCGCCGTTTCACCGAAGCTCTGCGTGCGCATCCTTCACGAGTGCGAGGGCGCGATCCTCATGGCGGCCGAACTCCAGGACTGCTGGTGCTTCGCCATCGCTCACCTGCGCTTCGACTCCAGAACTGTCGTTCTGCCCGCCGAAACCGGCGTCGCGTGCTCGTACCGCCGCTGTGGCGCGGTCGTGCACCTCCAGTTTCGCGAAGATCCGCGAGACATAGTTGCGCACTGTCTTTTCGGCCAGGAAAAGCCGCCGTGCGATCTGCTGGTTGCCCAGGCCGCCTGCGAGCAGTTCAAGTATTTCCAGCTCTCGGCTGGTCAGATCGGAGAACCCCGTCAGCTCCGGCAGGCTCGGCATGGTGGAGAAGTATCTGCTGAACCGGGCGGCTATCGACGGACTGAAAGCAGCGCCTCCCTTGGCCACTATCCGAATGGAATGAAGCAGTTCCTCGGACGACCCGACCCGCGCGAGATAGCCGTTGACGCCGATGCGCAAGGCGGCGACGATCACGTCGTCGTCATCGTTCTGCGACACGACGATCATTTTGGGCCGGGACTTCTCGTGGCGGTATTTCGAGAAGATCTGCTGGACGTTCTCGCAGATGGTTCTTTTCGAGGGCGGCTCGCCAATGATGATGACGTGGGGCTGTAACTCGGTTTTTTCGAGACATCGTATGCCGTGTGCGCCATCCACCGCACGACCGATCAGGCTAACGTTGTCATCCTGATCGATAATCGCCTCCAGCCCGGCAAGAGTGACCGTGTCTTCGCTGAGAATGAACAGGTTGATTTCAGAGCAAGAATTCGGTTGCACAATTCTCCTTCTGGTCGTCATTCATCTGCGGGGGAGAGGAAGGGTGGATGGGCACGATTGGTGCCGAGTATGCGTAGGTGGTTGAGGGGAACGCAAGTACGCCTCTTAAGCGAAGTGTGCTGTTCCACTTCATGGGCGACTTTCGGCCGATACACAGGAAATCCGCAGGGAATCCCCAGGAATTTGAAGGCTGCCTCGACCTCATCGACGCACAGTCGTGGCCCGGCGCACGGCGGAGCGGTTCACGGCGGAGTCGGTGGGTACGCGACCGCGCGCGTGCACCCGTCCGGTCACCGCCGGCCCACGAACGCGTTGGACGTACGGCGAAGGGAACGAATACTTTCAAGGCATGGTCGATATCCCGCGTCGGCGCCTGATCATGCTCGATGTGCCGGCCGCACTCGGGTTCGCGCTGCTCCCGCAGTTGGCGCCGCTGCGGCCGTACATCAGCGGCGAGGTGAACAACACCACCGTGTGGCTGCTGGCGTTGAGCACCGCGCTGCCGCTCGTCGTCCGGCGGCTCTGGCCCGTGCCGGTCTTCGTGTTCGTCCTGACCATCGCCTGCGTGTCCCTGCCGTTCGGTCTCGCACCGACCTCGTTCCTGGCCGCCGCCTACGCCCTGTACCTGGTCGCCGTGACGCGGAAGCGGCCAACAGGACGGTCAGCGGTCTTCGTTGGCGGGGTGAGCGCGGCGGGCGCCGCCGGACTGACGATGACGGGCGCTCAGGGCTATCAGGGCGGGACCCAGGCGGTGCAGGTCGTGCTCGGCCTGCTGGTCCTGGGCGCCACCTGGGCGGCGGGGTCGGCCGTCAGGGAGCGGCGCGAGAGCATGCGGCGCGTCATCGAGCAGACGGCCGAGCGGGCGAAAGTCGAAGAACGCCTCCGCATCGCCCGTGACATCCACGACGTCGTCACGCACAGCGTGGGCCTGATCGCAGTCAAGGCAGGTATCGCCAACCACGTGGTCGACACTCACCCCAAGGAGGCGCAGGAAGCCCTGGCGGTGATCGAGGACGTCAGCCGCAGGGCGCTGCGCGACATGCGGGCCACCCTCAAGGTGCTGCGCCGGGACCAGGAGGGGGCCCAGGACCTCCGGCCGGTTCTCGGACTGTCGGACCTGCCCTCCCTGGTACGGACCGCCGAGGCGGCGGGCGTGCACGTCGACCTGCGGTCCAGCGGCACCGAGGAACCTCCGGACGGTGTCGCGCTGTCCGCGTTCCGGATCGTCCAGGAGGCCCTGACCAACGTCATCAAGCACGCGGCACCGACCCGATGTCGGGTGCAACTCGTCGCGGAGCATGGCGAGTTGACGATCGACGTCGCCGACGAGGGCCCCGCATCCGCCGGGCGGCCGACCGTGCCCGGCGGCGGACTTGGCCTCGTCGGGATGCGGGAGCGGGCCGCCGCGCACGGCGGCACCATCACCGCCGGACCGCGGGCGGGCGGCGGTTTCCGGGTCGCGGCGACACTGCCGTACTGAGCCGGACTCATCCGCAGGTATGGCTTCGGCCCGCGAAGGACGTCCGGTACTCCCGCCCCGGGACCGATGCGGTGGGCGGGACGCCCGGCGAGACTCAGCGTGTGATTGACGTCCTGAATTTGACGAAGCGGTACGGGGAGAACACCGTCGTGGGTGGCCTCACCTTCACGGTGCGGGCAGGTGCCGTCACCGGATTTCTCGGCCCCAACGGAGCCGGGAAATCGACCACGATGCGGATGATGCTCGGCCTGACCCGTCCCGACGAAGGCTCCGCGCGGATCGGCGGGCACGCCTATCACGAACTGCGCTACCCCGCCCGGCACGTCGGCGCCCAGCTGGAGACATCGGCTCCGCATCGCAGCCTGACCGCCGCTCACCACCTTCTGTGGCTGGCGCAGAGCAACCGGATCGCCCGGCAACGGGTCGGAGAGGTCCTTGAGATGGTCGGCCTGACGGGCGCTGCCCGGCGGCAGGTCGGCACGTTCTCCCTCGGTATGGGCCAGCGGCTCGGTCTGGCCGCGGCGCTGCTCGGCGACCCGCCCGTCCTGGTGCTCGACGAGCCGGTCAACGGCCTCGACGCGGAGGGAATCCGGTGGCTGCGCGAACTGCTGCGCGCGATGGCCGCCGAGGGCCGGACCGTTCTCGTCTCCAGCCACCTGATGGCCGAGATGTCCGTGGTCGCGGACCATCTGATCGTCATCGACCACGGGCAACTCCTCGCGGACACCAGCATGTCGGACTTCATCCAACGCCACGGAAGGACGTACGTACGCGTGCGAACAGCGGAACCCGGTCTGCTCGGCAGGGAACTGGAACGGAAGGGAGCCTCGCTGACACTCGCGCCGGACGGCAGCCTGGAGGTCGGCGGGATGCCGGCGGCCGAGATCAACCGGCTGGCCGCGGCGGGCGGGATCCCGCTCGACGAACTGAGCACCCACACGGGGTCACTCGAGGACGTCTTCCTCGGACTCGTCGGCAAGGGAGGAAGGAACACCCGTGTCTGAGACGGTCGCGGCCATCCACGCCGAGTTCACCAAGCTGCGCTGTGTCCGCAGTACGTTCGTCGCGCTGCTGTTGTTCGTCCCCATCAGCATCCTCATCGGCGCCCTGGGCGGCTGGTCCGCGAGGTCCGCGCTCGAATCGGACAACCCCGGGCTCCGGTCCGACTTCACCCCCCAGCAGGCCGGTCTGGACGGCATCCTCTACGGCCAGCTCGCGCTGATCGTTTTCGGTGTGCTCATCGTCACCAGCGAGTACGGGTCGGGCATGATGCGTGTATCGCTGCTCGCCGTACCCCGCCGCGGCCGGCTCTACGCGGCGAAGATGGCCGTCACCGCTGCCGCCGCCGCGTGCGTCGCGATCCCGGTCACCGTCGTCAGCTATCTGGCCACCCAACTCGCCCTGGGATCCCACGGCGTCTCGATCAGCGCGTCCGGGGTGCCCCGCGCCCTGGCCGGCGCGGTGGTCTACCTGACGCTGATGTCCCTGTTCGCGGCGAGTACGGCCGCGATGGCCCGCAGCGCCATCGTTCCGCTGGCCGTTCTGCTGCCGATGGTGCTCGCCGGGACCCAGATCCTGTCCGTCATCGGAGCCACGAAAGAGGTGGCACGGTACTTCCCCGACCGGGTCGGCATGGAGATGCTCACCGTCAACTCGCCCGACGCGTACACCGGATTCGCCGTGCTGGTCGGGTGGACCGTGGCGGCGCTTGCCTGTGGCTACCTCCGGCACCGTCGCTGGGACGCGTGACGGGACTCGGTTGAGGCTCCTGCCCCATGCCCGTGGGACAGGCCGCGCCGTAACTTCCCAGACAGATCACGGACCGAACTGGTCGGCCCGAACGATCTGACCCAACTGGGAGGTAACACATGTCTGTTGCGATCTACGAGCCCCCGACCCTGCAGGAAGTCGGCGACTTCGACGAGCTCACCAAGTGCCTCGGCGTCGGAAGCTGCAACGACTTCGCGGGCTGTGGTTACGCCATCGTCTGCTTCTGGTGATCACGCCCGGTGCCGGTGCGCTCAGGCGCACCGGCACCGGGCCCGGGGGAACGAGGCGACATGGAATTCGTAGTGCTTCCGGACTGCCCGGCCGGTGCCGCGTCGGCCGCGCGTCTGCGGGCGACACACCGGATCGACCACCCGTCGGGGCGGCCCTGGATTCTGGGCGACTGGCCCCAGGGCGAGGCCACAGTGGTCGAAGCGGGCCCGCGGCGGATGGTGCTCCTTGGCCACACCCGGCTGGACGAGGCGGCCATGGCGGCTGCGCTCGGCCTGATGGGTTCGCTCCACGACGTGGACGCGGTCGTGTCCCGGCTGCCGGGCGTCTTTCACCTGATGGCTTCGATGGACGGCAGGACCCGGGTCCAGGGTTCGGTCGCCGGCGTACGGCAGATCTTCACGGCCGTGGTCGACGGTGTCACGCTGGCGGCAAGCGGCGTGGAGCCGCTGCTGCGGCTCACCGGTGCGGGCATCGACGAGGCGGTGCTGGCCGCCCGGCTGCTGGCGCCGGGCGGAGCGCCCTGGCCGCTCGCCCAGCGTCCGGTCCGCCGGGGAATCGACCCGCTCGACACCGGCCATTGGCTTCAGCTGGATGCCAACGGCCGTTCGCAGCACCTACGTTGGTGGGAGCTTCCGGAAGCGTCCCACTCGCTCGACGAGGGCGCGGCGGCCGTGCGCTCGGCGCTGTCGGAGGCAGTCGCCACAAGGGTGAGCTCGGGCGGAACGATCAGCGCCGACCTGTCCGGGGGGCTGGACTCCACCAGCCTCTGCTTCCTCGCCGACGCGGCAGGCGCCGACCTGGTCACCTTCCACGTCGCGCCACTCGACAGCGCCAACGAGGACACCGCGTGGGCGCACAAGGCCGCCGCGCTGCTCCCGGCGGCCCGGCACCACACGCTGGCCGCGGACCGCGCCGAGAACCTGTTCGATGTCGGCTATACCGCCGACCACCCGAACATGGCCCCGGAGGGGCCTTCGACCTGGGCCTCAGGGCTCGCGCACATCCGGGACCTCGCGAAACGGGCCACGTCGGAGGGCGCGTCCCTGCACCTGACGGGCTTCGGCGGGGACGAGCTGTTCGGCCGGATGCCCGCCTGCGCATGGTCCCTGGCCCGCGCCCGGCCGGTCGACGGCCTCCGGCTGGTGAACCGCTACCGGCTGGCCAACCGCTGGTCGTGGGGCGCGACCGTGCGAGCGCTCATGGACCGGTCGACGTTCGCGGAGAACCTCACCGCGGTCGCCACCCGGATCGACGCCCCGCTCCCGCCGCTCAACGAACCCGACTTCGGCTGGGTTTCCGCGCCCCGCATGCCGGCCTGGGCCACACCGGACGCCGTGACGGCGGTCCGGCAGCTGCTCACCACGACGGCCGCGGAGGCGCCCGAACCACTGGACGCCGACCGGACCCGGCACCAGGCACTCGCGTCCCTCGTCTTCGAGGGAGCCACGATCCGCCACCTCAACACGGCCCTCGCGGGCACGGGCATCCACTGGGACGCGCCCTTCCTCGACGACCGCGTACTGGCGGCGGCCCTTGCCACCAAGGTCGACCAGCGCCTGGCGGGCGGGCGGTTCAAGCCACTGCTGACCACCGCACTGCGGGGCGTCGTGCCCGCCGACATCCTCGACCGCCGCGACAAGGGCGAGTTCAGCGCGGAGACGTTCCGGGGCATCGAGCGCAACCGGGCCCGGCTCCTGGAACTCTGCGAGGACTCGCACCTCGCCCGGCTCGGCCTCATCGACCCGGCGGCGTTCCGGTCCGCGGTCCTCAACCCCGGGCCGATGTCCCACCACCTCCAGCCCATCACGACCACCGTGGCGTGCGAGAGCTGGCTCCGATCGCACACCCAGGACACGGGAGAACGCCGATGAAGCTGAGCCTTGCCCGCGACGTCACCCTCACGCCCGTCGAGTCGGGGGCCGTACTGCTCGACGGACGCCGAGGCCGCTACTGGCAACTGAACGCGTCCGGCTCCACCATTCTGCGGAAGCTGCTCGACGGAGACACCCCCGATGTGGCCGCCGCGAGCCTGTCCGCCGCCGCCCCGGTGAGCGACGACCAGGCGCGCCAGGACGTGATGGCGCTCATCGACTCACTGAGCGCGGCCAACCTCCTGGAGGTCTCGCAATGACCACCCCCGTCGTCGCCGAGCAGGCGGCACGTCTCCCGTGGCGTCGACAGCTCGAGCCCAGATGTGCCGCCGGCGTCGCACGTCTCCTGGTCCGGCTGCCCCCGGCCCGGCTGCAACGAGTGCTGCGCCTGGTCAGCAGGGGAACCCGACCCGCCGGTCACGCCGAGGTCACGCGAGCCCGGCGGTCGGTCGTCTCGGTCAGCACGCGCTGCGCGGGCCTCGGTTGCCTCCAGCGGTCCGTGGCCACCGTCCTGCTGTGCCGAGCGCGGGGCCGGTGGGCCGACTGGTGCACCGGGTTCAGGACCCAGCCCTTCGGCGCGCACGCCTGGGTCGAGGTCGACGGACGTCCGGTCGACGAGCCCGGTGAACTGAGCGCCTTCCGTACGGTACTCGCGGTGCGCTGTCCCGACGGGAGCCGCTCATGACGGCGATCAGGGCCGAGGGCCTCTACGCCTTCTACGGCACCACACCGGCCGTCAACGGTCTCGACCTGACGGTGCCCACCGGCGCGACGTACGGCTTCCTCGGTCCGAACGGCGCCGGCAAGACGACCACGATCAGCATGCTGACCACGCTGCTCAAGCCCACGGCGGGCCGGGCCGAGGTGGCGGGCTTCGACGTCGCGACCCAGCCTGCCGAGGTCCGGCGGCGGATCGGCATCGTCTTCCAGGAGTCGACGCTCGACCTGGACCTCACGGCGGCCGAGAACCTCCGTTTCCAGGCCGACCTGTGCGGGCTTCCCCGCCGCGAGGCACGCGGCGCCATCTCCGCGATGCTCGACCTGATGGAACTGTCCGAGCGCGGCAGGATCCCCGTACGACAGTTCTCCACAGGACTCCGCCGCCGGCTGGAGATCGCCCGGGGCCTGCTCGGCGCTCCCCGGGTCCTCTTCCTCGACGAGCCGACGACCGGCCTCGACACACAGACCCGCGCGGCCGTCTGGGACCACCTGGACCGGTTGCGGCGGGAGTTGGGCATCACTGTCTTCTTCACCACGCATCAGCTGGAGGAGGCCGAGCACTGCGACCGGATCGCGATCATCGACCGGGGAAAAATGATCACCGAGGGGTCGCCCGCGGAGCTGAAGTCCATCATCGGATCCGATGTCGTCGTGCTGCGCACGGAGGACGACTCGCGCGCCGCGGACGCCGTGTCCGACCGCTTCGGCCTGGCGGCGGAGCTCACCCCGGACGGACTGCTGCTCCGGGTCGCGAACGGCTCCACCCTGGTGCCGCGGCTGTGCACCCAACTCGGCCTGACCGTGCACTCGGTGACCGTCGTGCCACCGACGCTCGACGACGTCTTCCTGCACCACACCGGGTCCGCCATCCGGGAGAGCGGGACGGGCGCGCACACGCTCAGCAACATCGGGGAGGGACTGCGATGACCGGGACGGACACGGTGCTGGAGACGCCCGGCGGCAGGTCGGTCACCGTCGGCCCGCCGCCCATCGGCAGGCCACGGCATGCCCTCAGACCGATCCTGCTGCTGTGGCGGCGGGAGATGACCCGGCTGCGGCACAACCCCGTACGGCTCGCCATGGGCCTGGTGACGCCACTGTTGTTCCTCGTCGTCCTCGGTACGGGTCTCGACGCGGCGTCGTCCAGCCTCGGCAAGGCGCAATTGAACGACTACCGGGCCTACCTCTTCCCCGGCGTGCTGATCATGTCCGTGCAGGCCCCGGCGATCGCGGTCGGCATCTCGCTCGTGTGGGACCGTCGGCTCGGCGTGCTCCGGCAGATGCTCGTCGCGCCGTTTCCCCGGTCGAGCATCGTGCTCGGCCTCGCCTTCGGCGGAGCCACCACGGGCGCGATCTACGGCCTCCTGGTCCTGTCGGTCGGAGGCATCGCCAGCATCCGGTACACGCCGATCCTGCTTGTCGTGCTGGTGGAAGTACTGCTCGTCTCACTGATGTTCACCTCGCTCGGGCTGCTCGCCGCGGTGACGATCAGACAGGTCGAGACGTTCCAGATCGTGGTGAACCTGAGCCTGATGCCGCTGATGTTCTTCTCCGGCGCGATGTTCCCGCCGAACGGGCTGCCGGGCTGGCTCGCCATCGTGGTCAAGCTGAATCCGCTCACCTACGGCGTCGACGCGGTCCGCCGGACACTGCCGGGGCCCGAGTCCCTGAGCTCGGAACAGACGCGCCTGCTGATCGGGGGCTGGAACCCACCCGTGGTCGCGGAACTGGGCCTGCTGGCGGCCATCGCCGCCGTCACGCTCGGCCTGGCCACGTACCGGTTCTCGCGTACGAAGTGAGCAGAAGGATGGTGCGCACAGTGCGTGTCACGAAGGCATGGACGGGAACGGCGGCACGGCTGTTCCTGGCGGCGGTGCTGGGCTATGCGGGCCTGGTGAAGATCAAGGACCTCAGGGAGGCCGGCCGCTCGGTTGCCGTCTACCAGATCGTGCCCACCGATGCCGCTCAGTTCGTCGGCGGGGCACTGCCGTTCGTCGAGGTGGCGGTCGCTCTGCTGCTGATCGCCGGGCTGGCCACCAGGGCGGCGGCGACCGTCACGGCCGCCCTGATGGCGATGTACATCGCCGCCATCGTCTCGGTATGGGCACGGGGACTATCCATCGACTGCGGCTGCTTCGGCGGAGGAGGCACCCTCACGGACGGGGCCGAGCGCGGCTACGTCATCGACATCTCGCGGGACCTCCTCTTCCTCGGCGCGGCCGTCCTCCTCATCTGGAATCCGCGAACTCGCTACGCGCTGGACCGCTGGGTCCTGGAAGTGAAGGAGGGCTAGGCATGCAGTCAACGGACACCCCAGGTACCGCGGAGAGTGCGGACACCCTGGTACGGGAGATGGTGCTGAGGCGGTACCGGCGGCGGCGCACCCTCGTGGTGTCGCTCGTGGCCACGGTCGTCATCGTCGCCGCCGCATTGGTCGGCGCAGGCCTGGTCAGGGCCACCAACTCCGATGCCGGCGAGGCGCCGAGCCGGGTGCCCGCCGGGACGACGGGAGACAAGGCAGGGCTGGTCTTCTCCAGTGGTGCGGTACGGATCGACCTCTACGTCGACTACCTCTGCCCCGAATGCCGCAACACCGAACGGGCCCTGGCCGCGGACCTGTTGACCTTGAAAGAGAGCGGGAGCGTGACCGTAGTCCATCACCCGGTCGCCTTCCTCAACGACTACAGCAGCCCCAGCGGCTATTCGACGCGGGCCGCCTCCGCCGCGGCGTGCGCGGCGGACGAGGGGAAGTTCGAGCAGTACTCCGCGGTGCTATTCGAAAAGCAGCCCGCGGAACGGGGCCCGGGGCTCAGCGAGGCCCAACTCGTCGCCGCGGGCCGGGACGCGGGAATCACCGAGGACTCCTTCGCCACCTGCGTTCACGACGGTACGTACGACCCCTGGGTGACGTACGTGTCCGACGTGGCCGCCTCGGACAACGTGGCGCTGACCCCGGTCGTCATGGTGGACGGCCGGCGCGTCGACGTCACCGGCTCGGACCCGGGCGCCTCGCTCGCCCGCGCGGTGGACGAGGCCGGCCGATGACGCGGACGCGGCTGACCGTGGCGCTCTCCGGGGACTTCATGGCGACCAGAGGAGCGTTGATCACCTCCGATCCCGCCGCCGCGGAACTCCGCGAACTGCTGCACGGCGCGGACTTCGCCTTCACCAACCTCGAGGTGGTCCCCAGCGACGGGCGCGGCCACCCGGTGCACAACGCGGCGGGCGGCGGCGGCCTGATCGCGGACTCCCGCGTGCTCGACGAGATCGTGAACGCGGGCTTCACGGTGCTCGGCTGCGCCAACAACCACGCGCTGGACATGGGCGTGGACGGTGTGCTCCGCACGGCGGAGCTGCTGACGGAGAAGCAGGTCCCCTTCGCCGGGATCGGCGCCGACCTCCCCGCCGCCCGGCGACCCGTCTACGTCGACCGCCCCGGCGGCAGCCTGGCCCTGATCTCCTGCAGCTCGACCTTCCTGCCCGGGCAGGAAGCGGCCGCCCCGTCACCGGAGTTGCCGGGCAGGCCCGGACTGAATCCACTGCGGCACAGCTCCACGCTGGAGGTGACGGCCGCCCAGATGGGCGTGCTCCGGGAGATCGACGCCGAGACGGGGCTACGGGCCCGGCGGGCCGAGGCGCGCACTCTGCTCGGCATCGATCCCGCCATGCCCTCGCCCGAGTGGCTCACCCTGTTCGGCGCCCGCTTCCGTGTGGCGGACGAGCCGGGCTTCACGACCGTGTGCGACCGGACGGACCTCGACGAGATCTCCCAGTGGGTGGGCGAGGCCAGGCGCCGCGCGGACCTCGTCATGGTCAGCGTGCACTCCCACGAGCCCGGCCCGACGCCGGAGACGCCGGGCGAGTTCCTCCGCGCGTTCGCCCACCGCATGATCGACGAAGGCGCCGACATCGTGGTCGGTCATGGCCCCCACTTTCTCCGTGGCGTGGAGCTCTACCGGAACAAACCGATCTTCTACAGCCTGGGCAACATCGTCAGCCAGATCGAGCTCGCCGACCGCATACTGGCCGAGGACTATGCGAACGTCGCCGCCCCCGGGCAGCTCACACCGGGACGGTACTTCGACGAACTCAGCGGCCACGGGCGACGGTTGTTCGCCCCGCACCGCCGGTACTGGCAGTCGCTCGTGCCGCTCCTCACGTTCGACGACGGGGTGCTCGTCGGGGCCCGCCTCTATCCGATCGAGCTGGGTTTCGGCGAGCCCGTCCATCGCCGGGGTCGGCCGCGTGCGGCCGGACCGGCCGAAGCCAAGGAGATTCTCACCGACTTCGCCCGGCTCGCGGAGCCGTACGGCACGACTGTCACGGTCGGGGACACGGGCACGGGCGAGTTGCTGATGGACTAGACCCCAACAGCCCTGGACATCAAGGTCGTTGAGAAAACGGCACTGCTAAAATAACGGAAATCGATGACCCGGGAATGAGCAGTATGCGAGGAAAACGGGATGGCCGAAGTGGTCCGGGTGCTGATCGCCGACGATCAGGCACTGTTGCGCGGGAGCTTCCGACTCCTCGTCAATTCGACACCCGGAATGGAAGCGATCGGCGAAGCGAGTGACGGCGCCATGGCGGTAGAACTGGCCCGCCGACTCAAACCGCATGTCGTTCTGATGGATCTACGCATGCCGGTCATGGACGGTATCGCGGCCACGCGGGAGATCTGCTCCGACGAGACGATGTCCGGTGTACGGGTATTGGCCCTCACCATGTTCGACATGGATGAGTACGTTTACCCGGCCCTTCAGGCAGGTGCGAGCGGATTCATGCTGAAGGACGCCTCGCCGTCCGACCTGGTCGCCGGAATTCGCGTCATCGCCACCGGCGAGGGTGTGCTGGCGCCTACAGTCACGCGACGCCTCATCGGAAACTTCTCGCGCCGTAGTGAAGCGATCCAGCCTGCCCCAAGACTGGTCGGGCTCACCAAACGGGAACAGGAAGTGCTCGTCCTGATCGCGAATGGATTGTCGAACGCCGAGATCTCCGAGCAGTTGGTGATCAGCCTGCCGACCGTGAAGACCCATGTGAGCAGCCTCCTCGCCAAGTTGCATGCCCGTGACCGCGCGCAGCTCGTCATCATCGCCTATGAGAGCGGTCTCGCCGAGCGCGGAATGCCGACCTGACGAAGCTCGGGGGCTTCAGGCGGGTCGCAGCCAGACCGTTGCCAGTGGTGGCAGTGTGAGTTGGATGCTGGCGGGGCGGCCGTGGGCGGGGTGGGGTTCTGGTTTGACGGGGTCGGGGTTGGTGACGTTGCTGCCGCCGTAGCGGGCGGTGTCGGTGTTGAGGATTTCGTGCCAGGCGGGGATGTCGTCGGGGACGCCGAGTCGGTAGCCGTGGCGGACGACGGGGGAGAAGTGGGAGACGGCCAGGAGGGGTGTGCCGTCGGCGTCGTAGCGGAGGAAGGCGAAGACGTTGTCGTCGGCGGCGTCGCCGGCGATCCAGGCGAAGCCTGTGGGGTCGGTGTCGCGTTGCCAGAGGGCGGGTTCGTGTTGGTAGGTGGTGTTGAGGTCGCGGACGAGGTCGCGGATGCCGCGGTGGTCGGGTTCGGCGCTGTAGGCGGGGTCGAGGAGCCACCAGTCGGGTCCGTGGGCTTCGGACCATTCGGCGCCCTGGGCGAATTCCTGGCCCATGAAGAGGAGTTGTTTGCCGGGGTGGGCCCACATGAAGCCGAGGTAGGCGCGGAGGGTGGCGCGTTGTTGCCACCAGTCGCCGGGCATTTTGGACACGAGTGAGCGTTTGCCGTGGACGACTTCGTCGTGGGAGATGGGCAGGACGTAGTTCTCGCTGTAGGCGTACACCATGGAGAAGGTCATCTCGTTGTGGTGATACTTGCGATGAACGGGCTCATGCTCCACATACTCGAGCGAGTCGTGCATCCAGCCCATGTTCCACTTCAGACCGAAACCAAGACCACCGTCGGAGGTCGGCTGCGTCACCCCCTCCCAGGCCGTCGACTCCTCGGCGATCATGATGACGCCGGGGTTGCGGCGGTAGACGGTGGCGTTCATCTCCTGGAGGAAGGCGACGGCGTCGAGGTTCTCGCGGCCGCCGTGTTCGTTGGGGGTCCACTGGCCGGCTTCGCGGGAGTAGTCGAGGTAGAGCATGGAGGCGACGGCGTCGACGCGGAGGCCGTCGATGTGGAACTCCTCGCACCAGTAGACGGCGTTGGCGACGAGGAAGTTGCGTACTTCGCGGCGGCCGTAGTCGAACTCCAGGGTGCCCCAGTCGGGATGGGCGGCGCGCAGCGGGTCCTCGTGCTCGTAGAGGGGGGGTCCGTCGAACTCGGCCAGGGCCCAGTCGTCGCGCGGGAAGTGCGCGGGCACCCAGTCCATGAGGACGCCTATCCCGGCCTGGTGGAGTGCGTCGACGAGGTATTTGAAGTCGTCGGGGGTGCCGAGCCGGGCGGTGGGGGCGTAGAAGCCGGTGACCTGGTAGCCCCATGACCCACCGAAGGGATGCTCAGACACTGGCATGAACTGCACGTGGGTGAAGCCCAAGTCAGCCACGTAGGAAGGGAGTTCGTCCGCCAGCTGACGGTACGTCAACCCCGGCCGCCACGACGCCAGATGAATCTCATACACCGAGAACGGTGCCTCGTGAACCGCACGCGAGGCCCGGCCCGCCATCCACGCGGCGTCCTCCCACACATACGACGACGACGTCACGATCGAGGACGTGTTGGGTGGCACCTCGGTGCGTCGGGCCATCGGATCAGCGCGCAAGGTACGCGAACCGTCCGGGCGGGTGATGTCGAACTTGTAGAGCTCGCCCTCGCCGATCCCGGGGAGGAAGAGTTCCCACACCCCGGAGGAGCCGAGCGACCGCATCGGAAATCCCGCGGCGCCGTCCCAGTGGCAGAAGTTCCCACAGACCCTGACCCCCTGGGCGTTGGGTGCCCACACCGTGAAGCGGGTGCCGGCGATGCCCTGGTGGGTCATAGGGTGGGCGCCGAGCGCCCGCCACAGTTCCTCGTGTCGCCCTTCGCCGATCAGATGCAGATCGAGCTTGCCGAGCGCGGGCAGGAAGCGGTACGGGTCCTGCACCTCGGACTCTGTGCCGTCGTACGTCACCGACAGCGTGTACTCGGGGATCGTGTCGAGGGGCAGTACGCCTGAGAAGAGCCCGTCACCCACGTCTTCCAGCTCACTGCGCAGCCCGTTCACCACGATGGCCACGGCCTGGGCGTACGGACGCAGCACGCGGAACAGGACCCCGTCCGGCACCGGGTGCACGCCGAGCAGCGCGTGCGGATCGTGGTGGGTGCCTGACAGCAGGCGCCCCCGGTCCGTCGCGTCCAACGGAGTGTCCAGCAGTGCGTTCATCGAAGTGGCCGGCCGTACGCCGACCGATGCGGTGCGGACTGTCACGGCTTCAGCCTCCTCAAGGGGGTAAAGGGGATGGGTGGGGATGGTCGCCCGGCGCATGTCAGCGGCCCTCGGCGAGGCGCTTGACCGCCGCCATCGGCACAGGCAGCCAGTCGGGACGGTGCCTCGCCTCGTACAGCACCTCGTACACGGCCCTGTCCGTCTCGTACGCGCGCAGCAGCTCGGGCTCCTCGCGCGGGTCCCAGTCGGCCTCGGCGGCGTAGCCCGCGCAGAACGCCTCCCGGCAGTGCTGCGCCCACTCGGGGCGCCACGGATGGCGGGACAGGGCGGCGTAGTCGAAGGAGCGCAGCATGCCCGCGACATCGCGTATCGGGGACTGCACGCGGCGGCGCTCGGCGAGCGGGCGGGCCGGCTCCCCCTCGAAGTCGATGACCGACCACTGCCGGCCGGCCCGCAGCACCTGCCCGAGGTGGAGATCGCCGTGGATCCGCTGTGCGGGACGGACCGCCGATTCAAGGTCGCCGAGCGTGTCGAAGGCGGACCGCAGCCCGGCCGCGTACGGCCGCAGTTCGGGGACGGAACGCGCGGCCGCGTCGAGGCGCTCGCTCATTCCCTCCGCGAGCCGCCGGTTCTGCCGCCGGCTCGGTGCGTCGACGGGGAAGGCCGTGGCCAGTGCGAGATGCACCTCGGCGGTGGCGCGCCCCAGTTCGTACGCCTCGGACGTGAACTCCCCTCCCGAGGCCAGGGACTGGAGCGCCAGGGTCCAGCCGTCGTCGGCCTCGCGCAGGAACGGCTGGAGGACGCCGAGCGTCGCCTCGCGCGGGTACGAGGTCCGGATCCAGGCCGCGGGTGCGGGTACGCGGGTGCAGCCTTGCCGGGCCAGTGCCGCCGGCACCTCCAGGTCCGGGTTGATGCCGGGCTGGACGCGGCGGAAGAGCTTCAGGATGAACGAGTCTCCGTACACCAGCGAGGAGTTGGACTGTTCGGCGTCGAGAAGGCGCGGGGCGAGACCGGCGGGCACGGCGAATCGCGCGTCGCGCTCGAAACGCAGGGGGCCGGCCGTTCCCGGAGTGCGCAGCCGCTCCAGGAGCATTCCCGCCGCCTTGGGGTCGTGGAGGGCGTCGTACACGATCAGATCGGCGAGCGGACCCGCGCTCGGGCGTCCGATGACGGCGTGGGAGAGGCGGGGAGGCAGCGACTTCTCCACCCCGAGGAGCAGTTGATAGCAGTCGTCGGGCGGGGGGGTGCCGGTGCCGCCGTGGGCCGGCAGCCCGAAGTGTTCGGTGCGGACCAGGAGGTGCAGGCACCCCGGGTACAGCTCGGTCGTCGACACCAGGGTCAGATCCGTGACGCGACGGCCCTTGCCCGCGAACCAGCGCTGCCGCGGCAGCCATGCGTGCAGCAGCTCGGCGAGCGAGGTGAGCAGCGGAGCGGGGCTGAGGCCGCTCGGACGGTGCGGCGCGGTCTTCTGCATGGCGACACGTCCTTTCAAGGGCAGGTGGTCTTCGGATCAAGGGCGGGCGGTCTTCGAAAGCACTCGGTCGGAATGAGAGGCATTCGGGATGAGAGGCATACGGTCAAGATCGCCTGATGACGGTGGGGGCGACTGCGCGGCGGAGCCGGAACCAGTAGAAGCCGTGACCTGCGAGGGTCAGCAGGTAGGGGAGTTCACCGATGGCGGGAAAGCGCACATCGCCGATGAGTTCGACAGGGTGGCGGCCGTCGAACTCCCGCAAATCCAGTTCTGTCGGTTGGGCGAAGCGGGAGAAGTTGTGGACGCACAGGACGAGGTCGTCCTTGTATTCGCGCAGGAAGGCGATGACGGCGGGGTTGGAGGAGGGGAGTTCTGTGTAGGAGCCGAGGCCGAAGGCCATGTTCTGTTTGCGGATCTCGATCATGCGGCGGGTCCAGTGCAGCAGTGATGAGGGTGAGGACATGGCGGC
>NZ_JBFBEA010000030.1:0-106595 GCF_040683495.1 Streptomyces sp. NPDC093544
CTGCGTGCGCGTGATGTCACCGGTCGGCGCCTCCAGCTTGACCACATCGGCGCCGAGCCACGCGAGGATCTGCGTCGCGGACGGGCCGGACTGAACGTGCGTCATATCCAGGACGCGCACGCCCTCAAGAGCCTTCGTCATGTTCGCCGCCTCACTTGTACGTGGTCCGGTTCAGAATCTCGGGAGCGAGTGTCCATACTGTAGATTGCATACCGTATGGAGTTGCTTCATGGTTGCGGCACGAGCGAAAGATGTCCAGAGGGCGCGGACAAGATTTCGCGCGGCTCAAGTGCCTCGACGCTGAAGCAGTCGGCCCTTAGCGACCCGTGTCGGCCGGACCACCTGGCGAGATCAGCCCCGTCTCGTAGGCGAGGACGACTGCTTGCACCCGGTCGCGCAGGTCCAGCTTCGACAGGATGCGGCCGATGTGCGTCTTCACCGTGGTGGGGCTGAGGAACAGCCGGTCGGCGAGCTCGGCGTTGCTGAGGCCCGTCGCGAGCAGCCGGAGCACTTCCAGTTCACGGGGGGTCAGACCGGAGAGGTCGCGGTGCAGGGGGGCCGCGCGGTTCTCGACCCGGTGCGCGAAGCGTTCGATCAGCCGGCGGGTGATCGCGGGCGCGAGCAAAGCGTCGCCCGACTGCACCAGGCGTACGGCGGCCACCAGATGCTCGGGGGTGACGTCCTTGAGCAGGAAGCCGCTGGCGCCGGCGGTGAGCGCCGCGTAGACGTAGTGGTCGAGGTCGTACGTCGTGAGGATGATGACCCGTGTCTCGTCCCCCGGCCCCGCACCTTCGATGATCCGCCGGGTCGCTTCGATGCCGTCCATCCGCGGCATCCGGATGTCCATGAGGACGACGTCGGGCCGGGTGCGCCGGACGGCGGTGACAGCCTCGTACCCGTCGGCCGCCTCGGCCGTCACCTCGATGCCGTCGGCGGCGAGGATCATCCCGAAGCCCGTACGCACCAGGGCCTGGTCGTCCGCGATGACCGCGCGCAGGGGCGGCCGGTTCACGTGGTCCGCCACGGGACGCGGGCCGTGATCCGGTATCCGCCGGCGAGGGTCGGACCGGCCGTGAGCTCACCGCCGTACACCGCGAGGCGCTCGCGCAGTCCGATCAGTCCGCGGCCGTTGCCGTCCACCGGCGAGGAGTCGCCGTCCGCGGGCGGCGAGTCGTGGGCGGCGCCGTTGTCCATGACCTCGATCTCCAGGCAGTCGTCGGCGTAGCCGATCGTGACGAAGGCGTCGGCGCCGGGCGCGTGTTTGATGGTGTTGGTCAGCGCCTCCTGCACCACGCGGTACGCCGCCAGCTCCACCCCGGGCGGCAGCGGGTCCGGCGGCAGCGACATCGCGACGCCGACCGGAGTCCCCGCGGCGCGGACCCGCTCGGTCAGGGCGTCGAGCTGTCCGAGGCCGGGCTGCGGCTCCAGACCGTCGGCGGGACTGTCGGCGCGGCCGGTGTCCGGGGCGGCCAACAGGCCCATCACATGCCGGAGTTCGGCCATCGCGGCCCGTCCCCCGGCTTCCACCGCCAGCAGCGCTTCCTTCGACCGCTCCGGCGCCGCGTCCATCACCTTGCGTGCCGCCCCCGCCTGGATCACCATCACGCTCACATTGTGGGTCACGACGTCGTGCAACTCGGCGGCGATCCGGGCGCGTTCCTCCTCGACGGCCCGGCGCATGGCCTCCTCCTGCGCCCTCTCCAACTCCGTGAACCGGTCCCGGCTGGCCGCCAGCCGCCGCCGCGAGAAGCGGACGAGGCTGGCCACCACCCCGGCGACAAGCAGCACGACCGCGGGACTCGACCACCCTGGCAGCATCGGCTCCGCCTCCCGGAAGGCCAGACCGGCCAGCACGGCGGCGACGACAAGACCGGCCAGCGCCCCCGCCCGGTAACGGCTGTACATGACCGCGCTGTAGGCGCCGATGACGATGGTGAACACGTTGATCCAGGAGGCGTCGTCACCGATGGCCAGCGCCGCGCCGAGCACCACCGCGAACACGGTCAGCGGATATCTGCGCATGGCCGCCAGCGGCAGCGCCGACAGGACGACCAGGAACCAGGGCACGGACGGGAGTTCACCGTCCGGGGGCCGCTCACCGGGTGCGAGCGGTCGCGGCGGGACCGGGAACCCGTACTCGTCCTTCGAGACGATGCGTACCGGACCGTCGCCCGGATAGCGCGCCGCCACGATCAGCGCGACGACGGTCAGTACGACCGCCAGCACCACGTCGGCGCGCACCGCCCGCCGTGACAGCGGGGCGGACTTCGCGTCCGGCCGCAGCGCGTCACGCAGTTGCTGACGCCATCCGCGCCGGTCCTCCGTCTCCGTGCCCATGCCCATGCCCATGCCCATGCCCATGCCCATGCCCATGCCCATCAGCACATTGTGTGGCCCACCCGCCCCGCCCGCGTCCGTCTGCGCGACCAAGTCGCTGTCCCGGAGGCGTACTTCGCAGGGATGACCCGGCGGCCGGGTCCTCCGCGGGGAGGGCCGTATGTCGGTGCCGCGGCCGACGCGCCCGAACGGCGCCCGCCCCTAGGTTCGCTGGGCCCGGCAACGCACCTTCACGAACCCAAGGACGGACGACTCCCATGACCCCGGTGATCCAACTGGAGAGCGTGGCCAAGCGCTACGACAGCTCCGGCACACCCGCGCTCGGACCGCTCACGCTCTCCGTCGACAAGGGAGAGGCCCTCGCCGTGACGGGCCCCTCCGGCAGCGGCAAGTCCACGCTGCTGAACCTCGTCGCGGGCCTGGACAAGGCGACCGAGGGAACCGTGTCCGTGGCCGGCCGGCCGCTGAACGAACTGAGTGAGCACGCGCTGGCCCGGTTCCGCCGCGAGCAGATCGGCATGGTGTTCCAGTTCTTCAACCTGCTCGACGACCTCACCGTCACCGACAACATCCAGCTCCCCGCCCAACTGGCGGGCAGCGCACGCCGGAAGACGGCGGCCCGCGCCGGCGAGCTCATGGAGACCCTTGGCATCCAGAAGCACGCCCGCGCCTACCCGGGCCGGCTCTCCGGCGGCGAACGCCAGCGGGTCGCGGTCGCCCGGGCGCTGGTCAACCGGCCCGCGCTGCTGCTCGCCGACGAGCCGACCGGCGCCCTCGACACCGCTTCGGGCCAGGACGTACGGGAGTTGCTGGTGGATCTGCACCGGGGCGGCCAAACCATCGTGCTGGTCACGCACGACCTGGCGCTGGCTCAAGCGTGCGCGAGCCGCACGATTCATCTGGTCGACGGCCACCTCGCCCTCGACACCCACGCGGAGGCGGTCCGATGAGTCGCTTCGGCACCGGATTCGGCACCGGCGCGCTCGGCCGGGTCGTACGTTCCGGGGTGGGCCGGCGCCGGGTGCAGACCGTGGTGATCGCCATCGCCACGATGATGGCCGTGGCCTCCGCCGTGGTCGCCGGATCGCTCATGGTCGCCGCGAGCGCGCCCTTCGACCACGCCTTCGCGAAACAGCACGGTGCGCACCTCACCGCGGAGTTCGACCCGGACAAGGCGACTGCGGCCGAGCTCAAGGCCACCGGGCAGTTGGACGGCGTCACCGCGACCGCGGGGCCGTTCCCGATCACGGTGATCAAGGGGGTGAATTCGCCGACGCTGACTCTCGTCGGCCGGTCCGGACCCCACAGCGACGTGGACGATCTGGACCTCAAGTCCGGCCGGTGGGCGGCGAAGCCGGGCGAGGTCGTGCTGTCCGTGCAGTTCGCCGGACCCGCCTTCAAGCTGGGCTCCACACTGAGGACGTCGGACGGCGCGGACGCCCAGACCCTGACGGTCGTCGGCCTCGCCGTGTCGGCCGGCAGGACCGCCGACGCGTGGGCGACCCCCGCGCAGGCCAGGGCGCTGGGGTCGAAGGACAGCCCGGTCGCGAGCCAGATGCTGTACCGCTTCGACGCCGCGGGGACGAAGGCGCAGATCGCCGCCGCCCGCAAGACGCTCGCCGCCGCCGTGCCGTCCGGGGCGCTGATCGGCACCACGTCCTATCTGGACACCAAGCGGGCCGCCGATCAGGGTGCGGCGGCGACCATCCCCTTCCTCATCGCCTTCGGTGCGCTCGGCATCGTCATGTCGGTGATCATCGTCGGCAGTGTGGTCAGCGGGGCGGTCGGCACCAGCCTGCGCAGGATCGGCATCCTCAAGGCCATCGGCTTCACACCGCGCGAGGTGGTGCGCGCGTACGTGGCTCAGGCGCTGATCCCGGCGGTCGCGGGTATCGCGCTGGGGGTCGTCCTCGGAAACCTGCTGGCCGTACCCCTGTTGGAGGACACCGAGCGGGCGTACGGCAGTGCCTCGCTGACCGTGGCCTGGTGGGTGGACGTGGTGGTGCCGGCCGCCGCGCTGGCTGTCGTCGGGATCGCGGCGCTGATCCCCGCGCTGCGGGCCGGAAGACTGCGCACGGTCGAGGCCATCGCCGTCGGCCGGGCACCGCGCACCGGGCGCGGCCAGTGGGCGCACCGGGCGGCGGGGCGGCTGCCGCTGCCGCGAGCGGTGACCTACGGCCTCGCGAGTCCGTTCGCCCACCCGGTCCGTACCCTCGCGATGCTGCTCGCGGTGGCCTTCGGCACGGTCGCGGCGACGTTCGCGGTGGGGCTGACCGCGTCGCTGAGTGCGATCGGCAATGCGGCGGATCCCGAGGAGAGCGCGGCGGTCACCGTGGTCAGCGGCGGGCCCCGCGTCGGCCCTGGCGGACCTGTCCCCGCGGAAGGCAAGGCCGAGGCCCCTGCCGCCGACCCGGCGAAGGTGCGCGCCGCCATCGAGGCCCAGTCGGGCACCGCCTCGTACTACGGCATGACGCAGACCGAGGCGACCGTGGCCGGGGTCTCCGGCTCGGTCCGGGCCAACTTCTACCAGGGTGATCTGGGTGCGAGCAGCTACGAGATGATCTCCGGGCACTGGATCACCGGTGCGGGGCAGGTCGTGGTGCCCACGGGTTTCCTGGAACGGACCGGCACCGAGATCGGTGACACGGTGCGGGTGACGTATCAGAAGGAGACCAAGACCCTGCGGATCGTCGGCGAGGCCTTCGACACCGAGGACGACGGCATGCACCTGCACGCGGACCTCACCAACTTCGAAGCGGCCAAGCCCGAGTCCTTCCTCATCGAGGTGAAGCCGGGTGTCTCCCCCGCCGAGTACGCCAAGCAACTCGCGGCGGTGGTGCAGCCGTTGGGCGCCGACGCCATGGCCAACTCCGCCTCGGAGGGCGAGAACATGATCCTCGTCCTGGAGGCGATGGCGGTGCTCCTCACCCTCATGCTGGTCTCCGTCGCCGGGCTCGGTGTCCTCAACTCCGCGGTCCTCGACACCCGGGAGCGCGTCCACGACCTCGGCGTCTGCAAGGCGCTCGGCATGTCACCGCGGCAGACGGTAAGCCTCGTTCTCGCCTCGGTGACCGGGATCGGCGTACTCGGCGGTCTGGTCGGCGCACCGCTCGGGTTCGCCCTGCACGGCTTCGTACTGCCGGTGATGGGGCACTCCGCGGGCACCAATCTGCCGCCGTCGATCGTCGATGTGTACGAGCCCTGGCAGCTGGTCCTGCTGGCACTGGCCGGGATCACGATCGCCCTGCTCGGCGCGCTGCTTCCGGCGGGCTGGGCGGCCAGGACGCGCACGGCGACGGCTTTGCGCACGGAGTAGCTCACCGAGGCCGTGCCGGTTCATGCGTTGTTCGAGGGTGTGCCGCTAGGACGGGGCTCCCAGCGTGACGCCCACCGTGGTGGCGGTCTCTCGCAGAGCGGCGAGGACTTTGGCGTCGAGCGGGACTCCGGCGCGGCGTGTCGCGGTTTTCCGCTCGGCCTCCAACTGACCGGGCAGCAGCAGCCGTTCGGCGCCGGACGTCTTCGGCGAGCCGGTGATCTGCGCGGCGAGCTCGGCGACGCGCTGTTCGAAGGCGGCCCGGTTCCCGAACGCGGAGACGGACAGCGCGAGGAAGAAGTGCGCGCAGTCGATGGGCTCCGAGGTGTCGGCGTTCAGGTCGCGGACACCGCTGCCGAAGCTCCCGCCGGACAGTACGCCGGTCAGGATGTCCACGACGAGCGCGAGCCCGTACCCCATGTGTCCGGCCGCGGGCAGCAGCAGTCCGGCCAGTGCCTCGACCGGGTCGGTCGGCGGCGTCCCCGCACGGCCGTCGGCCCGGGTCCGCGGGATCGGCCCTCCCTGCCGGGCGGCGAGCCGGGCCTCGCCGAGTGCGGCTTCGGAGAGGGCCAGGGAGAGGAGGATCGGCTCGCCGTTCTCGGTGGGGACGGCGATGGCGAGGGGGTTCTCGCCCACCGCCGCCGTTCCGCCCGGGGCGGGCATGAGCGGGCTGCTGTTGGCCGCGGCGATACCGATGCAGCCCGCGTAGGCGGCCGTCCGCGCATAGCGGTAGGCGCCGCCGAAGTGGAAGGCGTGGCACACCGTCACCACTCCGATCCCATAGGTGCGGGCCTTGAGGACGGCCAGGTCCATCGCCTGGTCACCGGTGAGCTGGCCGAGTGCGTGCCCGGCGTCGAGCACCGCGATCGCCCCCATGTCCTGCACCACCTCGGCGCTCTCATGGGTGCCCACGGAACCCTTGCGGAGCCGCTCGGCGTACATGGGTACCAGCATCACACCGTCGGAAGGTGTGCCGCGGAGGTCCGCTTCGACAAGGCCTCGGGCCACCGCCGTCGCGGCCCTAGGTCTGAGGCCCACGGCGGCGAGCACCGAACCGACGGCTTCGACCAGCCAGTCGGGCGAGACAGTCGAACGGGCGCTCATGGGGTCTCCACACGTCGTGAATGAAGACACGTGGTGAATGAAGTTCGTTCTCCACGGTCGGCATCAGTGGCCCCCCACAGTCGGCATCCGTGGCCGCGATCCCATGGACGGCAGTGAAGCTGCCCAAAATGTAGGCCCGTGCGAATTGCCCCGCTATCCGCGGAACGCGGTTCGCCATCCACTTTCCGCAGAACACGGATCGTCGTCCGCTTTGCGCAGGAAGCTGCGCCCACCGCGTGCCGATACTCAGTGCCCCCGGAACGCCTCCTCCAGCCACCAGGCCCCACGGTCACTGACCACTTTGGCGTCGATGAGCAACGGCGCCGACCGTGGACCGGCCACCCAGTCCTCTACGGCCTTCAAATCGGCCTGGGTTCGCACGGTGACCGCTTCGAAGCCGTATCCGCGGCCCACGGCCGCGATGTCCGTCGACGGGAACTCGACGGTGTCGAGCGGGTATCCACCGGGTGCGAAGTGGTGCACCTCCGCTCCGTAGGCGTCGTCGTTGTAGACGACGACCACCATCGGCAGCCCGAGCCGCCGTACGGTGTCGAGTTCGACGGCACTCATCAGCGCGCCGCCGTCACCGAGTGCGGCCACCGGCAACCGGTCCGGCCACGCGAGCGCCGCGCCGATCGCGGTCGCAAGCCCGAGGCCGATCGACTGGTACGCCTGGGTGAAGCACAGGCCGTTGTGGTCCGGTACCGACAGATACATGCTCGGGTAGCCCATGAAGTTGCCGGAGTCGACGCCGATCACCCGCTCGGCGGGAAGGATGTCGTCGAGCGCGATGCTCAGCGTGCGCGGGTCGATCCGTTCACGGGTGCTCGTGTCCTCGTACGGCACATCCCGCCAGCGCAGGCGGGCGGCGATGGCCGCCTCGATGTCGGCGGTCCGGTAACCCCGCCGCTGCCCGCCGCCGCCCGTCCCGTCGAGCACGCGCCGCGCCGTGAACTCCACATCGCCGGTGACGCCGAGTTGTACGTCTCGGTGCACCCCGAGCGCCGAGGCGTTGTCGTCGACCTGTACGACGGTGGTGTCCGCGCCGATCAGCCGGCCGTGCCGCATGGTCCACATGTTCAGGGCGCAGCCCCAGCCCACGATCAGGTCCGCGCCCTGGATCAACTCGGCCGCCAACGGCGACGAGAAGCCGCCGGACACGTCGAGCGACCAGGGGTTGCCGTGGAACAGCCCGCGGGCGACGGCCGAGGTCGCGAGCAACGCGCCATAGTGCTCGGCGAGTTCCGCGAGGGCGTCCCGGCCGCCGGGGGTGCGCGCTCCCCGTCCGGCCACGAAGACCGGCCGCCGGGCCCGTTCCAGTACCTCGACCAGTGCTGCCGTGTCGGCTGCCGTCGGCTCGACCGCGGCCCGCGCGGCAGGCGGGGCGGCCAGGTCCAACGCACCGTCCGGAACGTCCAGGGCCTGCACCTGCAAGGGAAGGTTCAGGAGCACGGTCCGGCGTTCGTACAGCGCATGTCGTACGGCGGCACACGCCTCCTCGACCGCGTCCTCGGCCGAAGTCACCCGCGCCGATACCGCGCCCACCGCGTGGGCCAACGCCTCTTGGTCGACATAGAAGTTGGACCTCGGCTCGGTCACCTCGGCCGCCAACACCACAAGCGGGGTACGGCTCTTGGCGGCCTCGGTGATACCTGTGAGGGCGTTCGTCAGGCCGGGGCCCTGGTGCACGCTCAGCGCCGCCACCGTGCCGCTCATCCGCGCGTACGCGTCGGCCATCGTGGCCGCGCCGCCCTCGTGGCGCGCGGCGACGAACCGTGAGCCCGCCGCGACCATCCCGTTGGTCAGATGGAAGTTGCCCGACCCGACGACACCGAAGACATGGTCGACCCCGGCCGCCGCCAGCGCCCTGCCGACGGCTTCCGCGACCTTCATGAGCGCTCCACCAGGGCGAGCACCCGCGCGGGAGCGCCCGACCCGGTGACGATGGGCAGTGGTCCTGCGATGACGACAGCACCGGTGGGCGGCAGCTCCGCCACGTTCCGCAGCTGGGTCAGCCCGTACTTGCCGCTGCCCATGAGGTACGAGTGACACGGAAAGGCCGGGTCGAAGGAGTGCGCGGCTCCGGCGTCGGTACCCACCGTCTCGACGCCGAGGCCGATCACCGGCGCCTCCTGGGCCACCCAGCGGGCGCATTCGGGAGACAGTCCGGGGGTGTGCGGGCCGTTCTCGTCGGCGTTGAGGAACGGCTCCTGCGCATGCGACCGGGTGTCCCAGCCGGTACGCAACAGCAGCCAACCGCCGTCCGGCAGTGGTCCGTTCTCTGCCTCCCAGGCCTTCACATGGTCCACCTCGACAAGGAAGTCGGGGTCCAGCGCCGCCTCGGCGGAGAAGTCGAGGACCGCGGCCGGGGCGATCAGCCGTCGCGCCGGCACCGACGCCACGTCGCCGAGGTCCTTCCCGGTGACCCAGTGGTTGGGTGCGTCGAAGTGGGTACCGGTGTGCTCGCCACTGCGGAAGTTGTTCCAGTACCAGCCCGGGCCCCGGTCGTCGTACCTGCTGATCTCCTCCAGTTCGAACACCGCGGTCTGGCCGAACTCGGGAGGCAGCTGGATCACCGGTGTGGACGCGGACAACGGCGAGGTGAGGTCGACGACTTCGACCGACCCGTCCTGCAACGCTGCTACCAGGGCGGAGAGGACGGACGGCTCGGGCATGGGTGCCTCCTGGTACGGGGACGGCGCTGGGCCTGTCAGCGCCGCGCGGCCGGGTCGGACGGAAACCGGGTCGGACGGAAACCGTTCAGACAGAAGCCGGTTCACGCGACGGCGTCCAGCGTAGATGCACGTTCCGCTCGGACTCATCGGCCCGCAACAGCGACAGCCGCGGCCGTACGGCGTCGGTGCGCGAGGTCGGCGGCTTGCGGCGCCCCGCGCCGAACTGCACCGGCCACTGCGCCGCCGCGCCCAGGTACTCCTGCTCGGCCGCCGCGTGCAGGGTCCAGTGCGGGTCATAGAGGTGGGTGCGGCCGAGGGCGCACAGGTCGGCGCGGCCCGCGAGCAGGATCGAGTTCACGTCGTCGTACGAGGCGATGGCGCCGACCGCGATGACCGCCGTACCGGTGGCGGCGGCGACCTCGTGGCGGATCCGGTCCGCGAACGGTGTCTGATAGGAGCGGCCGTACGCGGGCCGCTCATCCTTCGTCACCTGGCCCGAGGACACGTCGATCGCGTCCGCCCCGTGCGCGATGAAGGCGCGGGCGATCTCGACGGCGTCGTGCTCGGTGTTGCCGTCGGGCACCCAGTCGGTCGCGGAGACACGCACGATCATCGGCCGCCCGGCGGGCCAGGCCGCACGCACGGCGTCGAACACCTCCAGGGGGAACCTGAGCCGGTTCTCCAGCGAGCCGCCGTACTCGTCGGTGCGGTGATTCGCCGTCGGCGAGAGAAAGGAGGACAGCAAGTAGCCGTGCGCGCAGTGGAGTTCGAGCAGGTCGAAGCCCGCCTCGGCGCCACGCCGCGCCGCGTCGACGAACTCGCCGACGATCCGGTCCAGTTCGGCCCGGGTCACCTCACGCGGAAGGGCCGATCCGGCGCCGTACGGCAGCGGTGACGGGCCGGTGACCTCCCAGTTCCCCTCCGGCAGCGGCACGTCCATGCCCTCCCACATGAGCCGGGTGGAACCCTTCCGCCCCGCATGACCGAGTTGGAGTCCGATGCGCGCGGTGCTCCGGTCGTGGACGAAAGACACGATCCTCGCCCAGGAGTCGCGCTGTTCGTCGGTCCACAGACCCGCGCAGCCGGGGGTGATCCGGCCCTCGGGCGAGGGGCAGACCATCTCCGTCATCACCAGTCCTGCGCCGCCCATGGCCTTGGAGCCGAGGTGGACGAGATGGAAGTCGCCGGGCACGCCGTCCACCGCGGAGTACATGTCCATCGGAGAGACGATCACCCGGTTCTTCAGCTCCAACTCCCCCAGCCGGAAAGGCTGGAACATCGCCGGCACGCCACCGTCGAGCCCCTGTGACGCGGCGAAGGCGGCGTCGACGCGACCGGCGAACTCCTCGTCCCGGGCGCGGAGGTTGTCGTACGTGATGCGGCGCGACCGCGTGAGCAGGTTGAAGCAGAACTGGGTCGGCTCCTGATCGACGTACATGCCGATGTTCTCGAACCACTCCAACGAAGCCTGCGCCGCCCGCTGGGTGGACTCGACGACGGGCCGCCGCTCGGCCTCGTAGGCGGTCAACGCGGCTTCCACGTCCGGGTGTTCGTGCAGGCAGGCGGCGAGAGCGAGCGAGTCCTCCATCGCCAGCTTGGTACCCGAGCCGATCGAGAAGTGCGCGGTGTGCGCGGCGTCGCCGACGAGGACGAGGTTGCGGTGGTGCCACCGTTCGTTGCGTACGGTGGTGAAGTTGAGCCATTTCGAGTTGTTGGCGAAGACCTTGTGGCCCCCGAGCTCCTCGGCGAAGAGGTCCCGGATGCGCTCCACGGCCTGCTCGTCGGAGACCCCCGGCGCGAACTCGACCCCCTCGGTGGCGTCGAAGCCGGCGCGGCGCCAGACGTCCTCGTGCATCTCGACGATGAAGGTGGAACCGTTGTCGGAGTAGGGGTAGCCGTGGACCTGCATGGTCCCCCACTCGGTCTGCTTGACGAAGAACTGGAAGGCCTCGAAGACCTGGTCGGTGCCGAGCCACATGTACTTGTTGTGGCGTCGGTCCAGGGTGGGGCGGAAGACATCCGAATGGGCCGCCCGGGTAAGGGAGTTGGCGCCGTCGGCGGCAACCACCAGGTCGTGCGAGGCGAGCAGGCCCTCGGGGGCGGGCGTCCGGAAGTGCACGGCGACCCCGAGGTCACGGCAGCGCTCCTGAAGCAGGCGGAGCAGCTCTTTGCGGCTCATGGCGGCGAAGCCCTGGCCGCCCACGGTGTGGCTCTGGCCGCGGAAGTGGATGTCGATGTCGGTCCATCGGGCGAACCGCCGCGCCATGGCGGCGGCGAACTCGGTGTCGGAGTTCTCGATGCCGCCGAGCGTCTCGTCGGAGAAGACCACGCCGAACCCGAAGGTGTCGTCGGGTGCGTTGCGCTCCCAGACGGTGATGTCGTGGGCGGGGTCGAGCTGTTTCATGAGAGCAGCGAGGTAGAGGCCGCCGGGGCCACCGCCGATGATCGCGATCTTCAAGGGGGTTGTTCCTCTCACTGCTCGCTGCCGGGCGCGGCGGCCTGCGGGGGCCGCACGGCCTGCACGGCCTGCTCGGCTTCGATGATCTTGCGGAGTGCGAAGCGCTGGAGCTTGCCGCTCGTGTTGCGCGGCAGGGAGTCGCAGAACCGCACGTCGCGTGGGTATTTGTAGGGAGCCAGGACCTGTTTGACGTGGTCCTGGATCTCCTTGGCCTTGGCGCTGTCGCCCGGCACACCGTCGCGGAGCACGACGAAGGCGCATACGACGGAGCCGCGTTTGGTGTCGGGCCGGGCGACGACGGCGGACTCCAGCACATCGGGGTGGGTGTCGACGGCGGCCTCGACCTCGGGCCCGCCGATGTTGTAGCCCGAGGAGACGATCATGTTGTCGCTGCGGGCCCGGTAGAAGAAGTAGCCGTCCTCGTCCCGGTGGAAGACGTCACCGGTGACGTTCCAGCCGTTCACGACGTAGTCCTTCTGCCGCTCGTCGCCGAGGTAGCGACAGCCGACCGGACCGATGACGCCCAGCAACCCCGGTTCCCCGGGGCCGAGTTCCGCGCCGTCGGGGCCGAGGACGACCGCGCGGTAACCCGGCACCGGCTTCCCGGTGGCACCGGGCCGGATGTCGTCACCGGCGGCCGAGATGAAGATGTGCAGCAGCTCGGTGGCACCGATGCCGTCGATGACCTTGAGTCCGAGCCTGTCGCGCAGCCGCTCCCAGGTGTCCTGGGCGATGTGCTCGCCGGCCGACACTCCGGCACGCAGCCCGGCGAGCCGCTGTTCCTGCCCTTCTCGCACGATCGCCTTGTACGCGGTGGGCGCCGTGGCGAGCACGGTGACGCCCTCCCGCTCGACGAGCTCCGCGAGTTGCGGCGGGGTGACGGCCTCGGTCAGCAGGGCGCAGGCGCCGGCCCGCAGCGGGAAGACGACGAGCATGCCGAGGCCGAAGGTGAAGGCGAAGGGGGCGGTGCAGGCGACCAGGTCGTCCGGGACGAGCTTCAGCGTGTGGCGGCCGAAGGTGTTGTCGATGGACAGGATGTCCCGGTGGAAGTGCATGGTGATCTTCGGGGTACCCGTGCTGCCGGACGTCGGTCCGAGGAGTGCCACGTCGTCCGCGGCGGTCTCCACGTTGGTGAAGTCGCCGGACTTGCCCGCGGCGCGCTCGACGAGATCCCCGGGTCCGGTACCGCCGTACTCCACCACCGTCAGTGACGGCAGAGTGGTGTCCCGGACGGCATGGGCGTCCTCGGCGAAACGGTGATCCACCAGGGCTATCGAAGGCTGCGTCCGCTCGACGACCGGGGCGATCTCACGGGCCCGCAGCGCGGCCATGGTGGTCACGACGACACCACCGGCCTTGAGCACACCGAGCCAACACGCCACCGCCCAGGGGTTGTTGGGTGCCCGTAGCAGGACCCGCTGCCCGGGGACCAGCCCGAGGTCCTCGGTGAGTACCTGGGCAACTTGGTTGGCGCGCGTGCGGAGTTGGCCGTACGTCCAGGTCTCCCCCGCCGGGGTGCGCAGCGCCGGGCGGTCGGCACCGTACGTCGAAACGGGGACGTCGATGAGTTCGGTGGCGGCGTTCAGCCGGTCCGGGTAGTGGAGTTCGGGCGTGGTGAACTCGATCGTCGGCCACAGGTGCGCGGGCGGCAGGTGGTCGCGGGCGAAGGTGTCCAGATGGGCTGAGGTCGAAAGGGACAACGGAGTCGAAGGAGACAACGGAGGGGTCCTTCCGGGAGCCCGCCGACGGGGCGGCGGGTCAGGCGGTGCGGATCATGCCCTCCTGGACCACTGTGGCCAGGTGACGGTGGTCGCGCGTGAAGAAGCGGCCCGTGCCCAGTCCGCGGCCCGCGTCCGCGGCCACCGCTTCCTGGACGTAGAGGAGCCAGTCGCCCACCGGTCCCGGACGGTGGAACCACATGGCGTGGTCGAGGCTGGCGGTGATGAGCCCGGGTCTGGCCCAGGACAGGTCGAGCACCCGCAGGACGGGTTCGAGAATCGTGTAGTCGCAGACGTAGACGAGGGCGGCCAGGTCCCGCTGCGCGTCGGTGAGTCCCTCGACGGACCGCAGCGGGTCGAACGGCTTCAGCCACACCGCCTGGTGCGGCACCTGCTTCCCCTCGACGGTGAGGTAGACGGGGCCGGGCACATGCCGCATGTCGAAACTGCGGCCGCCCGACCAGTAGGCCTTGGACTCGGCGGTCATCGTGCCGCCGACGCGCTCCGCGAGGTACCCCGCCGAGTCGGGCAGCTCCTCGGGACCCGGAACGACCTCGGCGAGTGGCGACTCGAAGGTCCCGCCGGCCTCGCCCGCGGCGAAGTTGGCCAGGCAGACGTAGAGCGGCTTGCCGTTCTGGTAGCCGCGCACCTGCCGGGTGCTGTAACCCCGGCCGTCGCGCAGTACTTCCACCTCGTACCGCACGCTCGCCCCGATGTCGGCCGGGCGCAGGAAGTAACTGTGCATCGAATGCAGCGTCTTGCCGTCGGTCACCGACCGCATCGCCGCGGCCGCGGCCTGCGCGACCAGATCACCGCCGTACGCCTTGGGCCACGGGCACGGCTGGGTGACTGCGGTGAAGGCGAGGTCGAAGTGCTCGGGCTCGGCGGGAGTCAGCGCGATGGCCGAGGTGAAGGTCTCCGAGGTGACGTCGCTCTCCGAGGCGAAGTCGGCGGTCGTCATCGGTCGAGCCAGTCGCGCAGGTCGGCGTCGGCGACGTCGGCGAGGTTCACGACGATGTTCTCCGGTGTCCGGGTCGTCATCCATGTCAGCGGTTTCGTCCGCGAGAGGTTGCATTCGACGTGCGGCATGAAGGGCGGTACGAAGACCCAGTCGCCCTCTGCCATGTCGACGTAGTCCTCGAACTTCTCGCCGAAGTAGATGCGCGCCCTGCCCGACAGGACGTACCCGCCGGTCTCGGCCTCGCCGTGGTGATGAGTGACCGAGCGATAGCCGGGGTCGTTGCTGACCTTACCGAACCAGAGTCTGGTGGCGGGGGTGTGCTGAATGCTCACGCCCGAGATCCGGACGGCCCCGCCCGAATCCGCGGTGCCCCCGTCCTCGGAGCCGCCGCGGGTCACGACGGGGGCAACGAGACCGCTGGGCAGCCGGTACATCGAGTTGTCGCCTTCGAGCCGGTACTTGCTTAGGTCGGGCTCCACGGGGTCGGCTCCGTTTCGGTTGTCGTGGGACAGGCGTTTCGGTAGTCGCGGGACGGCCGTTTCGGCAGTCGTGGGAACGGCCGTGGCGGCGCCGGGACCGGTGCCGCCGGGCGGCTGGGACCGAGCGCGCCATGTCTCGTATTTTTCACTGTCGTCATTTATTGTCAATACGCACCGCCGGACGGATCGGAATCCGATCCGAACTCCCCTGGAGGCCCGCCGCATGACTTCACCCGTCGCCGTGAACCCGGACGCCCTCCCGACGCCCCGCGGCTACTCACATGGAACCCTCGCGGGAAACACGCTCCACCTCGGCGGACAGACCGCTCTCGACGCCGATCTGAAGATCGTGCCGGGCGGCATCGTGGAGCAGTTCCGCCAGGCGTTCGGCAACCTGCTGACCACGCTCCGGGAGGTGGGCGGCGAGCCCGAAGACCTGGTCAGCGTGACCATCTACCTCACCGACATCCCTGACTACCAGGCCCACGGCAAGGAGATCGGCGAGGTCTGGCGCGAACTCGCCGGCCCCGTCTACCCGGCCATGGCCGGCATCGGCTGCACGGCCCTGTGGCAGCCCGAGGCCCTGATCGAGATTCTCGGCGTGGCGGTGATTCCCGAGGAGCGGCTCAGGGTGCCGCAGGGGTGAGCGGTACGCGTCCGCGGTTCGTCGCCACCGGTGCGGCTATCCCGCCCCGTGGATCACAGCCAGGGCATGCTCGCGCGCCGGCGCACCCAGCGCCATGTTCAGCTCGTGGAACATCTCGCCCGCGGTCACCCCGTTCCACCCCGGCGGCAGGAGCGCCAGCGGGAGTCCCGGATCGCGGTAGGGCAGCCGCCGCCACTGGGTGAGCATGGGGATGTACGTCCGGAACGCCTCCGGCGGAGTCGTCCCACCCGCCGACGTCCGGTCGCGGGCAGCGTCGTAGCGGCGCAGGAAGTCCGCGTACAGCGCGGTGAGTTCGTCCAGGTCCCACCACACGCGGACCTTCGCCCGTAGATCCCCGAAGGCGAAGTGGTCCCCGGTGAAGAGGTCCACGTACGCGGACAGTCCGCGGCGCTCCAGGGTCCGCCGTGTCTCCCCCGCCAGGTTGCCCGGCGCCACCCACACCCCGGGCGCGGCGGTACCGAAGCCCAAGCGGGTCAGGCTCGTCCGCAGTGCGTGCCGCTTCTCACGCTCGGGCTCCGGCACCGAGAACACGACCACGAGCCAGCCGTCGTCCTGGACCGCACGGGCCCGCTCGAAGATACGTACATCGCCCTCGGCGAGCACTTCCAGGGTCGGCTCCGCGAGGGAGTAGCCCGCCGCGTTCGCGTGCCGCTCACTGCGGAGTACCCCGCGACGCTTCAGGCGGGAGACCGCGGACCGTACGGCCTGCCCCTCCGCCCCGAGTTCGGCCATGAGCCGCACCACCGACGCGACCGAGAGCCAGTTGTGCTCGCCGCGCGCGTAGAGACCGAAGACCGTGATGATCAGCTGGCCGAGGCGGGTGTCACCACCGCCGGCGGCGACAGAGGCCGACTGAAGATCCGCTGTCATGCCAGCACCATAGCGCCCGCCATGCGCCGGGCCGCTCGGGCGATGCGAACCCGGCCCACCCGATGAAACGGTTGCGTTTCTTTTGCCGGGCTGCTTAGCTATGCGTACGGAACCGTTTCGTTTCGATCGTCAGAGTCGAGGGCCATGGGACTCGGTCAGAGTCGAGGGCCAAGGAAGAGGCACCCATGCCCACGGACGGCACCCCCGCCACCCCGATCCGTCGCCCACGGGTGACGCCCGACCGGGAGATCGAACTGCTGAACGTGGCACTCGACGTGATGCGGGAGGTGGGTTACGAGGCCCTGTCGATGGAAGTCGTCGCGACCCGGGCACGCTGCAGCAAGGCCACGCTCTACCGGCAGTGGAACAGCAAGGCGGGCATGATCGTCGCCGCCCTGCACACCGCGCGCCCATTGCACTTCGATCAGATCGACACCGGCACCCTCCGCGGTGACCTGCTGGCGTCTGCCCTCAAGCTCGCGGCCCACGCCGAGAAGGAGACCGCTCTCCTCTCCGGTCTCGGGCACGCCATTCTGACGGACGCCACCCTCGGCCAGGCGATGCGCACCGCCCTCCTCGAACCCGACGCGGCCCACCTGATGAGCCTCATCGACCGCGCCGTCGACCGCGGCGAACTGGCCCAGCGCCCCGGCGCCGCCCAGTTCCTCCCGTCAATGCTGACGGGCGCCGTGATCAGCCGCCCCGCGTTCGAGGGCGTGTTCGCGGACGCCGACTACCTCACCCGGTTCACCGACACGGTCCTCATGCCGGCCCTCCTGAACTCCTGAACCCTTCTCACACGCGCTTGGAGTTGGACCCTCATGTCACATACCTCGTTGACCGCCGTACCGAACGGCCCCTCGGCATCCGATGCCGCCGACCAGTCGCACCGGAATCGCTGGTGGATCCTCGCCGTGGTCGGCATCGCCCAGCTGATGGTGGTCCTGGACGCCACCATCGTGAACATCGCCCTGCCCTCGGCACAGCAGGACCTCGGTTTCTCCGACGGAGACCGCCAGTGGGTGGTCACCGCCTACGCCCTCGCCTTCGGCAGTCTGCTGCTCCTCGGCGGACGTATCGCCGACCTCTTCGGTAAGAAGATCACCTTCATGGTGGGCCTGGTCGGGTTCGCCGGGGCCTCGGCTCTCGCCGGCGCGGCAGGCACCTTCGAACTGCTGGTCGCCGCCCGTGCCGGGCAGGGGCTGTTCGGCGCGCTGCTCGCCCCGGCCGCGCTGTCCCTGCTGACCACCACGTTCACCGACGCCAAGGAACGAGCAACGGCGTTCAGCGTCTACGGCGCCATCGCCGGAGCCGGCGGCGCGATCGGTCTGCTCCTGGGCGGGGTGCTCACCGAGTACCTCGACTGGCGCTGGACCCTGTACGTCAACATCATCTTCGCCGGCGTCGCCCTCGTCGGCGCGGCCCTGTTCCTGACCCGCAGCGCCCGGAACAAGAACGTCCAACTCGACATGCCCGGCACCCTCCTGGTCTCCACCGGACTGTTCAGCGTTGTCTACGGCTTCTCCAACGCCGAGTCCCACGGTTGGGATTCGCCCGGCACCTGGGGCCTGCTGATCGCGGGCGTCGTCCTGCTGGCCGCCTTCACCCTGTGGCAGACCAAGGCCGCCCACCCACTGCTACCCCTGCGCGTCCTCGCCGACCGCAACCGCGCCGCGTCCTTCCTGTCCGTCCTCATCATCGGTGCGGGCATGTTCGGGATCTTCCTCTTCCTCACCTACTACCTGCAGCTGACCCTCGGCTTCACCCCGGTCAAGACCGGACTGGCCTTCCTGCCGCTGGTCGGCGCGCTCATGGCCACGACCGCCCTGTCCAGCAACGTCCTCGTCCCGCGCATCGGCCCCAAGCCCGTCGTCCCCCTGGGCATGGCCGTGTCTGCCATCGGCCTCGTCTGGATGACCACCCTCGACCTGAACAGCGGCTACGCCTCCGAGGTGCTGCCCCAACTGATCGTGTTCGGCGCCGGAATGGGCTTGATCATCTCCCCCGCGATGTCCCTGGCCACCCAAGGTGTGGCTCCCGAGGACGCGGGCGTCGCCTCCGCCACGGTCAACACCATGCAACAGGTCGGCGGATCCATCGGCACCGCCCTCCTCACCACCTTCGCCTCCAGCGCCGCCACCGACTACCTCTCCGGCAAGAACCCCGCGGACCCCGCCGTCAACGCCCAAGCGGCCATGGAGAGTTACACCGCCGCCTTCGGCTGGTCGGCCGTCTTCTTCGCCGTCGGCGTGGTCGTCAGCTTCCTCCTCTACCGCCGCGGCGTACCCGAGGTGGTCGAGAACGCCGCTTCTGTGGTCCACATGTGACCCACTGGCCGGGCCGCGTTTGAAGTGGCGCGCGGCCCTGGACGGGCGGTGCCGGGAGGGGACGCCCGGCACCGCCCTCGTCAGTCTGCGCGATGACGGTCGCGCTCCCGGTCAACCCCGTGGATGCGGACGCACCGGCCCGTGACTGAGGCGGCGTGCCGGTGCTCGGCGCATTCGGTCGGCCAAGTCCGTGTCGCGGTCGGCCACTTGACGGCTCTCGTCGTCCTGTCACTGCTCGGTCGTAACGTGTCCGCGTGACCTCACACATACAGTCCTACGCCTACTTACACCCGTCGGCCGTGCACGAGTCCACGGCCGGGCGGCGCACCCTCGCGCTGGAGACCTCCGGCGGTGCCACACCGTCCGGCGAGGCGGCCCATCCGCGGTTCTTCAGCGGCTTCCTGACGGCGCCGGTCGCCGCGGCGGCGGCGTTGCTCACGGTCGCCGACGTCGCGGCCACCCGTTACTACCAGCCTGCCGCGCCGGCCTCCCTGGACCCGGTGGTGACGGCCGACGGTGACCGGCTGCGAATGGAGTCCTTCTCCGGCTGCTGCGGCGCCTACGCCCGCCTCGACCTGCTCGCGCCCGCCCTCGACGGCGACGACATCGGGCACGGCACGACCAACGTCGACATCAACTTCCCCCTCCGGCGGGCGCTCACCAGGCTCGGCGGGCTGGATCCACTGCAACTCGCCGTCGGACCAGGCGAGTTGGAGGTCACCACCTTCGACGGCCGATTCGTGGAGAAACAAGTCCCGCTGCCGGAGCGCTGGTTGCGCGGCTTCGCCGAGGCACAGGTACTCGCGGCGGGCTTCACCCTGCGGGCCGAGGTACCCGCCGCGGAGGCGGCCGCCTTCCTGCGGACGCTGCCACGGCCCACCCGCCAGTCAAGTCCCCGTACGACGCGCTGGGTGGTGCCGGCGGGCGGCACTCTGCGTCCCGTGAGCAGGCCGGCGCCGGGTGCCGTGTGTCTGCCCGGTCCCGAGCGACTGCTGGCGCTTCAACAGGTGCTGCGGCACGCGACGACCCTGCGGGTGTACGCCCCGGACGTCACGGACGGGCAGGCCACGGCCGTCGCGTGGGAGGTCGAACTGCCCGGCATGAGGCTGACGTTGATGCTCTCCCAGAACGCCTCGCGCGGTTTCTCCGGCGAGGGCGGCGTGCTCCACGACCTCGCCAACGGGTCGGCGGCGGACGACGCGGACCTGGTCTCGGCACTGCTGGCCTGGGAACCGCGGGTCGACGTTGCCGAGCTGTCCCGGCAGGCCGACCTGCCTCCCGAGCGGGTGCGCGCCGCGCTGACGGTGCTGGGGGCGTCCGGCCAGGTCGGCTACGACCTCGCGGAGGAGGCGTACTTCCACCGGCACCTGCCGTACTCGGCGGGCGATGCGGAGGCGCGCAACCCCAGGCTGCGGCGCGCGCGGGCGCTGGTCGCGGACGGGGCCGTACGGCTGGACGGCGCACTGGCGTCGGTCGGCAAGGGCGACCGCAGCCATCTCGTTCGCGCCGAAGACACGGGACAACTGAGCTGTACGTGTCTGTGGTGGGCGAAGTACCGGGGAGGACGTGGGCCGTGCACGCACGTGCTCGCGGTGCGCATGGTCCGGGACACGGCGACGGAGGCGGCACGATGAAGCTGGTCGAACTTGTGGAAGCCGGCGATGTCGCCGGAGTGGTACGGGAACTGGGTGCGCTGACGCCGAATCAGCGAAGGGCGTGCGCAACCGAGTTGACAGGTCTCTTCGAGGTCATCGCCCGGCGTGAGAACACGGAGGAGGAGCGGATCGCCCTGTACGCCGCCCGACTGGGGTGTCAGGTCACCCCCGAGGCTACGGCGGTCTGGATCCGGACGAACCCGTACTTCACGATGGACACCTGGACAGTGGACCTCCTGGGCCTGTACCCCGTCGCATGGCGGACCGAGTTGGTCGCGCGCCTCGGCGAACAGGCGACGACCGCCGGCGCGGTGTTCGCGGTCACCGAACACCTCGTCCGCGACACCGGCTGTCCACTACCGGCCTCGCACGAGTTCGTCCTGGCCTGGCTGTACGACCGCGCCGACAGCCGGGAGCGGCGCCCTCGGGTGCTGGGCGGAGCGCCGGGTGCCGACTTCCTGGAGCGGTTGCGCGCGGACGACTTCACCCCGAAACTCCTCCCCCTGGCCGTGGCCCGACCGGGGCCCCTCGTCTTCAGTTGGCACACGTGGCAACGGCCGCTGAAAGCGCTCATCGGCCTCGCCGCCGAAGGCGTCGTGGACCGTGACGAGCTGATCCACAACCTCTTCGCGGACATGGTCGGCGATCCGCCGCACGGGACGCAGGCGGTGGTCACGCTGGAAGCACTCGCGCTCACCCCTGCCGAACACGCCGGGGTGGCCCGCGAACGCGCCGCGCTTGTCGACCATCTTCTCGGGCGTCTCCTCGAAGACGGTACGCGCAGGGAGATCGCGCCCTTCCTGGTGTTCCTGCGGGCCCTGGCCTCCACGACGGCCGAGAAGGCTCTCGTGGTCAGGGACCATCTGGCGCTGCTCGACCGGTCGTTGCCTGTCGCCACGTACGCCCAGGAAGTGCTGACCGGGCTGGACGAGGCCGGGCTGCTGGAGCCCGAGTTGCTCACCGAGGCGTGCGAACGGATTCTGCTCCGCCCGGAGAAGAAACTGGTGCGCACCCAACTCGGCTGGCTCGGCCGGGTGGCGCGACGGGATCCGGCGCGGGCGGGCGGGGCCCTGGTCGACGCGGCGACGACGTTCGGCCACCGGGAGATGACACTCCAGGAGCAGGCGCTCAAGCTGGTCGCGAAACATCTCAAGGCCGCCGACGACTCGGTGCTGCCGGAGCTGCGGACGGCCGCCGCACAGCTCAGCCCGGGGCTCTCGGCGCGGGCCGCCGAACTGCTCGGCACGACCGAATCGCTCGACACGACCGAACCGCTCGGCACGAACGAACCGCTCGGCGCGTCCCAGGACGCCGTCACCGGGCAGCCGTACGCGGACGTGCTGCCCGCTGTGCCCCAGCCCCGCCCGGTACCGGGCGCCATCGGTACCGCCGTCGAAGTCGCGCAGGAGGTCGCGGCCGTCGTCGCGAACGACCAGGACGTGGTGGCGTTCGAGCGTGCCCTGGACGGACTGGTGCGGCACGCCCACCTCGACCGGACCGCACTGGCCCAGGCGCTGAAGCCGGTCATGCGCAGGGAACCGAAGAGCAATGTCGACTGGATACCGGCCGACCTCTACGACGTGGCGGGCGTGGTGCGGGGCGACGAGCCGCGGAGACGGGCCGTCATGATGCACCGGGCCGTCCACCTCCACCAGGCCGGCCCGAGCCGCACCTACTCCCTGGCCGGCTCGATGCTCGCGGCACGCCTGACCGAGGCGATGGAGATCATCGAGTCCGGCACGCAGCCGTTTCTGCTGGCCGTGCCGACCCTCGCCACCGGCGCGCTGGACGCCGCCGTACTCGTGGAGCGGATCTCGACGCTCGACGGGCTCGGCGTCACCCCCGCGCCCATCGACCTGGCCCAGGCTCTGCTGCGCGTCACCCCGACGCCGGACAAGGAGGTGCTGCGCGCGGCTGAGGCGCTCGGTTCCGACGCCGGACAGCGGTTGGCACGCTGGCTGCGCGAGGGCGGCCTGCCCCATCAGGATTCGGAGCCGAAGGGCTGGCCGCACTGCAAGCCGCCGAAGCCCGCGTCGCAGGGGTGGTGGACGCCCGCACGCCCCGGAGTCGTCATCGATCCCCCGCTGCCGCCGGTCGCCGCCGCCCTGGTCGGCCCGTACCTCGGCAACAACGGCCTCGCCGACCCGATGGCACCCTTCTGGGTGGCGCAATTGCCGCACCACCGCGAGGAGATGATGGCACGCGACTACTTCGAATCGCGGATGTCCCAAAAGGGGTGGCCCGGCAATCTGCCGTTCGTCGCGGAGTCGGGCGGTCCGGCGGGTTACTCGGTGCACCTGGCGCTGGCGTTCGGATTGATCTGGCAACTGGACCGCGATGCGGTGGTCGACGCCCTGCTGGTACTCGCCGCACGGAGGCAGTTGGACACAGGCCTGCTCGGACGACAACTGGAAGCCCTGCTGAACGACGGTTGGCCGGGCATCAACCGAGTGAGCGACGCCTTGCGCACGGCGGCCGAGACCGGTGCCTACGCCACCGTGTGGTCCGTACTCGAAGCCGCCCTTCCCGGCCTGCTCCGCGGCACCCCCGTCCGGGGCACGGCACTCCTGCTCTCCCTCGCCGTCGACTGCGCCGCGCGCTGCGGTGCCAAGGGAGAGATCACCGAGGTCACGGCGGTGGCCCAGCGTGCCGGATCGAGCCAGGTGGTGAAGAGCGCGCGGTTGTTGCGCGAGGTGTTGGGCTGAGCTTGCTGCGCGATGGGGGCGCAGCGTGTGCTGCGCCCCCCATCGCGTGGCGTGTGCGACACCCCAAGTGGCGCAACATGTACGGCGCCCCATGCGGCGCAGGATGTACAGCTCCCCATGCGGCGCTGAAGCTGATGCGCTGAGGGCGCACCGGCATGTCCGCCGTGGACGGTCCCGCCCGCGTTCGGGCGGGACCGTCGTTGCGGCTACCGGGCCGGTGTCCCGTCGGACGCCGTGCTTGGTGCCGGGGCGTACCCGGTGGGCCGGGTGGTGAAGACTCCCCGGCCTTGAGTCCGGCTGCGCAACCGGGTCGCGTAGCCGAACAGCTCCGTCAGCGGCACGGTGGCGGTGACCAGCACTGTGCCCGCCCGCGCGGTCGAGCCCGAGACCCGGCCGCGCCGCGCCGCCAGGTCACCGAGCACCCCGCCCACGGCCTCGTCGGGCGCGGTGACCGTCACCTCGGCCACCGGTTCCAGCAGGACCATCGCACTGGCGCGCAGTGCTTCCCGGAGCGCGAGTCGCCCGGCCGTCCGGAACGCCATCTCCGAAGAGTCCTTCGGATGGGTCGCTCCATCGGTGAGGACGACACGCAGCCCGACCACCGGGTGACCACCGAGTGGCCCCTCGGCCAGGGCGTCCCGGCAGCCCGCCTCCACTGCGCGGACGTACTCCTGCGGCACCCGCCCACCGACGACGGCGGACCGGAACTCGAAGCCCGTCGCGTTGCCACCGGTGCTGTCGCCGGCGCCACCCGCGGCGGCCGCCTCCAACGGCTCGACGTCGAGCACGACATGGGCGAACTGCCCGGCGCCGCCATCCTGCTTGACGTGCCGGTAGACCAGTCCGGCAACGCCGCGGACAACCGTCTCCCGGTACGCCACCCTCGGCCGGCCGACCCGGACATCCAGCCCGTGGGCGCGCCGGATCTTCTCCACCGCCACCTCCAGATGCAGTTCACCCATGCCGGACAGCACCGTCTGCCCAGTCTCGGGATCGGTCCGGACGACGAGCGAAGGATCCTCCTCGACCAGTCGGGTCAACGCCGACACCAAGCGCTCCGTGTCGTTGCTCGCCCCTGCCTCGACGGCCACGGACACGACCGGATCAGCCGTGGTCGGCGGTTCGAGAACCAACGGTGCCCCGGGCGCGCACAGTGTCGACCCGGCACGGACCGACTTCAGCCCGACCACCGCGACGATGTCCCCGGCCACCGCCCGGTCCAACTGGGCGTGGCGGTCGGCCTGGACCCGCAGGATCCGCCCGATGCGCTCGGTTCGCCGCGCGCCCGCCTCCCACACTGCCTCTCCCTTCCGGATCGTTCCCGAGTACACACGCAGGTACGTCAGCCGCCCCGTGGCGGTCGCGCTCACCTTGAAAGCCAGTGCCGCGAACGGCGCCGCCGGGTCGGCGGCCCGCTCCTGCTCCCTGCCGTCGAAAGTGCCCCGCACGGCAGGTACATCGAGCGGCGAGGGCAGATACGCCGACACAGCGTCCAACAGCGGCTCGATACCGCGGTTGCGGTAGGCCGAGCCGCACAACACCACCACGCCGTCACCGGTACGGGTCAGGTCGCGCAGCGCGCTCGCCAGGGTCTGCGCGGAGACGGTGGACTCCGCGCAGAACTCCTCCAGCGCCATGGGGTGGAGTTCCGCCACCGCTTCCTCCAGCACCCGGCGACGCCGGTGCGCCTCGTCGAGCAGCGCCTCGGGTACGGGCTCCTCCTCGACCGTGTCACGCCCGTCGGCCCAGATCAGCGACCGCATACGCAGCAGATCCACCACTCCGGTGAACCCGTCCTCCGCGCCGATCGGCAACTGCACGACCAGCGGCGCCGGATGCAGCCGCTCCCGGATCGACTCGACCGCCGAGTCGAGGTCCGCACCGGCGCGGTCCAGCTTGTTGACGAAAGCGATCCGTGGCACCCCGAACCGGTCGGCCTGCCGCCAGACCGACTCACTCTGCGGCTCGACCCCGGCGACGGCGTCGAACACCGCGATCGCGCCATCGAGCACCCGCAGCGAGCGGGTCACCTCGTCGGAGAAGTCGACATGCCCCGGGGTGTCGATCAGATTGATCCGGTGGCCGTCCCAGGCACAACTGACGGCCGCGGCGAAGATGGTGATCCCACGATCTCGCTCCTGGGAATCGAAGTCGGTGACGGTCGTGCCGTCGTGGACCTCACCGCGCTTGTGCGTGGTCCCGGTGAGATACAGGATCCGCTCGGTGACGGTGGTCTTTCCCGCGTCGACGTGGGCGAGGATGCCCAGATTGCGGACAGCGGTCAGCGGGTTGGCAGGGTGAGCGGGAGAGGTGAGGTCTCGGTGCAGGTCGGTACGCACGGCCCATGGCCTTTCAGGGTGATCCGGAACGGGTCGGCGCGATTCCCGGACGAGACGACCTGTGCCCGTGGGCACGCCTGAGAAGACGCAGGCTCACGGGGACGCACACGCCCGGTTCACTTGGTACCGGCGGGCAGAGAGGTCAGGTGTTCGTCGCGGACATCCGGTTCCGGCCGCGCAGCCGGCACCGGACACACGGAGACACGAGGATCACCTCGTACCGTGACGGGGGAACAACGACAGCGGTGCGGTAACGCACGGCCCGTCTCCCCTCATTCGTCACGGCACGCGCCACGGTGTTGTGCGGCGCGCGTTGTGTGGCGAGTGTAGGGAACCGGGCGGGGGCGGGGCACTGGGTTTTTCTGCCCCGCGGCATGCCCGGTACCGACCGGGGGCGCCGACGCCGCTTCGGCACACCGGACTGTTGTCCGACGGCCGAGCGGCGTCACACGCGCCGCCTTTAGCAGCATTCGGGCCGCCCCGCGACACCGTAGAACAGCGCCACATCGGTGTTGCTCATGCCCATGAGCAGTGTGCCGCGAATCCCATAGCCCGATGCAGCAGCTCCACTTCCTTACGGCGCCGACATTCGCTCGTGCCTCGTGCTCGCAGGAAGCGCCCCGGATCCCTCGTCGGGCGGGCCCTGACCGTACTGAGCACCGAAGTTCGGGTTGGTCATGACGAATCTCCGTTTGTGCCGAGTTGGTTCGGTGAACGCGGGATCTTCGGGCGAAGTACTGAGGAGCCGGACGCCTGCCGTCCGGCCGACGCCCGGATCACGGACGCAGCCCGCGGATCTTCCGTCCCGGCTCCCGTCGCGGGGTAGAAGGTGGCGCCGGCGACACGGCCGCCCGAGTCCTCGAGGCCGCCACTGAAGTCGAGGCGGCCGGACGCGCTCGCCTTGGCCGCGATGCCGTCCCGCTCCCAGCGGATGTCGGCGAAGAGTCGGTCCAGGCCCTAGGTGTCCGGCGCGAACGAAGGATCGCTACAGGGCATGGCCTGGTGGACGGCGGTGCCGACTCCGGCGAGGACGGCCGGCGTGGTGGCGGCGCTGCGGTCGGCGAAGGGCGGGAAGTACGACGAGGACAACTTCGACATCGCCTTCGACAAGGCGTTCAACGGGTACATGGCCGATCGCGTCTCCACCATCGACGCCCTCGGCAAGCGCTATTTCGGCGCCGACCGCAACTTCAAGTCGAACCTGGACCGCAGCGCGCGGCGCATGATCCGCAGCAAAGAGGGTCTGGACGACGTGTAGTCCCGGCCGAAGCAGTGATTGGCAGATTTGTGCTACGCGATAATTCCATCAGGCCTGGTCACAGCCCTGAGCGCTTGGCGCAAATCTGCCAATCATGGCCTCCTATGCGTCAGCGGCCGGAGGCCAACGCCACGAACCCGGCCCATGCGTCTACCCCAACGGCCAGTACGGGCCCGGCGAGTTGCTTCGAGTCGCGTATCAGGACGGCTTCGGGGGCTGCGGCAACCTCGACGCATTCGCCGCCCTCGCCGCTGCTGTAGCTGCTCTTGAACCAAGCCGACTCAGGGACGGTCGGCTCAACACCCCGGTGGATCATTTCTCTCCCAGAAGTCCCTCGACGAAGGCCAGCGAGTCGCGCGGCGTCAGGGCCTGCGCTCGAAGGATGCCGTACTGCTCTTCGGCATCCCGCACCATCGCCCGCTCTGTGTACAGACGGCTGTTCCGCTGGACCTCAACGTAGGCCATCCTCCGCCCCTCACCGTTCTCGATCAAGGTGAACGGCCCGCCCAACCCGCAGTGCTCCGTGCGGTCATTGGGGATCACCTGGATCTCTACGTTCCTCCGCTGGCCATGTAAAAGGATCTGCTCAAGCTGGCCCTGTAGTACCGGCCACCCGCCGACCGGCCGCCGCAGGACCGACTCCTCGATCACGAAGCTGAGTGTCGGCAACGGTCTACGCAAGAAGATCTCCTGACGTGCCAACCGGGCTGTGATGCGCTGCTCCACTGTCTCTTCGTCAAGGAGAGGGCGGCGCATCGTGAACACGGCGCGCGCGTAGTCCTCGGTCTGCAGCAAGCCCGGCACCGCCAGGGTCGCGTACACGTGCAGGCACACCGCCTCGGCTTCCAGTCGGGCCACATCCCTGAAGAACGCCGGATACTGCGCCCGCGCCAGCTCCTCCTTAAGCGCCTTCAACACACCCCCGGCATCCAGCACTTCATCCGCCCGGTCCACAAATTTCGGCTGAGGAATCCGCCGCCCCTGCTCGATCGACGCGATCGACTCCCCCGCGTACCCCACAAGCTTCCCGAACGCCGCCCGCTCCAGCCCCGCCCGCACCCTCAACAGCTTCAACTGCCGCCCGAACGCGGCCACAACGCCCGACCCTGGCTCGTCCTCCGGCCGCTGCCCCGCGTCTTCTTCACCCCGCAGGTTCACCACCGACACGGCCACCGCCTCTCCCCCGCCCCGCACGTACACGCCCGCCCCGCCACGTACACGCCCGCCCCGCCACGTACAAACCTAACCGCGACGACGCGTCACCAATGGTCACGCTACGCCACCACGCATCACCGTGAATGGGGGATCAGGAATGCCCGAGGCAACTCCTTACGCCTGGCCATGAGCCGTCGCCCTAGGGCTCACTGCTCGGCGCGCAGATTGCGGATGTAGCCGCGCAGCGCGTCCGTGCTGTGGAAGATGCGGTAGTCGCCAGCTTCGAGTGCCGCCTGTTCTGACTCGGATGTGTCGGGGGCCAGGACGACAGGCACACCGCCATCCGCCCACAGCCCCTGGGGCCAGAAGGCGGCTGCCACAGTGATGGCGGCTCCGGTGTGCGGGTCGCTGACCTCGCTGTCCAGTTCCGGTGTTGCCAGGTCGGCTTCGCGCAGCTCGGACAGCAGTGCACGGAGGCCGGGGACCTCGTCGGCCGCATCGGCTTTCGCCGTGGTGGGCGGGGCGGCGGAAGAGGTCGTGGTCAGCGACGCCCGCGAGTCCGCGAGGGCTACCTGGGACGGGCCGTCGTGCAGACCCTGGAGGAACTCGTTTGCGGCGCGGGCCAGGAGAGCGCGCCGGGCGGCAAGGAAGTCGGGGTAGTTGGACAGTTTCCACAGGTCGGGGTCCATCGGGATCCACTGCGTTGCCAGCGCCCCCGGCATGCGCGACTCGATCTCTGCCAGATACTCCGCCGGTTCCTTCGCCGCGATCTTCAGATTGGTGTCCTGCGTGAGGAAGCAGAAGTTGGCGACGGCGTTCACCTCTGCCCGGCCGTAATCGTGCTTGTAGAGCAGTGCCTTGGGGAAAATGTGGTGCACCTGAAGCGAGCTGAGCCGTCCCAACATCCCGTCTCTCAGAGGGACGCCGCTGACGAAGTCCTGGGCACCGTAGATCCGCGTCAGCATGTAGAGCAGCGGGTAGAAGCGGGAGCCCATGCTTGACCCGACGAAGTCGTCGCAACCGACCTCGAGGTGGCCGCCGCGGCTGCGCCGCAGCACACTGATCAACTGGTCGACCCCGCCGTCGTCGAGAGCCTGCAAGTCCTGGTTGAGGACAGTCTCCGTGGCTCCCGTGTGGCGCCCCCAGAGGAAGCTGTGCACGTACCAGTAGAAGAGGCGGTCACGTGTCATGGCGTCGGGGAACGAACCGCTGTGATGATGGAGCAGGCGGCTCATCACGGGGAGGGCCCCGCGGCCGCTGAGCACGGCGCCGTGATCGAGCCCCAGTCGTCCGCCGAGCGAGTTGAGCAGATACGAGACGGAGTCGATGGTCTCGGCGAGTCCCGACTGGAACGCCGGCACATCCACGTCGGCGAGCTTGGAGAACTGCGCCTCACCGGTGATGACGGCATTGACGTTGCGCAGCAGCCAGTCGAGCTTGAAGCCGAAACCGGCGGTCGACCAGTCCTGGAGCGCGCGGTTCATGGTGGGCCGGGCGGCCGGCCAGGCCGCGCAGATGGCGGCCAGGGCGAGGTCACCCTTGGAGAGTTTGGTACCGCCTGAGTTCACCCGGTTGAAGATCTCCACGACCACGTCAATGGTCTTGTCCTCGCCGGTCACCTCGTCGATGTGGACGCTGCGGTCCTTGATCTGGGTGATGCGATTCAGGCGTTCGATGTAGGCGACCTGGAGGTCGGCGTCCCCGTTCGCCAACTGGGTCACGGCGAGGAGCTGGCTCGCCAGTCCGCTCTGGAAGAGGGCGGTGACATCCACCCAGATCGGGTTGTCCTTCATCTTCGCCGGAGCGTAGAACTCGAAGGCTTCCGTCTGCAGGTTGAAGTGCAGCCCGGTGAGCGCCGAGGCGTTGCCCTCGAAAAAGCTCGGGGCTCTGCCGCGGGTGACACCGTAGAGAGTGGTCACGCGCTGCTGGCCGTCGAGCAGGAGGTGGATCGTGCCGTCACGACCCGAATTTCCGCCGCGGGTCTGCACACCGTCCGCCTTGGTGCTCCAGGTCAAGAACCCGCCGATCGGGTACCCGCGGTAGAGGGATTGGAAGAAGCCGCGTACCTGGTCCCGTGTCCAGACATAACCGCGCTGGAACTCGGGAAGCGCGATGTCTCCGGCATCGATCTTGTCCAGAACCTGCGAAATATGCACCGTCGTTGAGCCTGTTCTTCCGGTTCTGGCGGCTGCGTCCTCCACCAGAACGTGGCTGACCGATTGCATGAAGTTAGCAGCTGGTGGCGGGGGCAAGTCGTGGTCGGGTTCATATATTCGAGCGCGCTCGGCCAGCAGGCCGCGGGAGCCAGTGGACCGGTCCCGCAGTCGGAACCGTGGGGCGCACATCACGTACAGGTCCCATACCGGCACGTACAACCGCCCGGTGACGGCACATCACCGCTGGTCACACCAGATCAACGGGCGTCAGCGTGGAGGCATGACCAGTAACCCGGGGACCGACTCCACAGCCACCGCCCAACTCACCACCCCCACCCACCACTTCGCCATGCGCTTCAGTTCGACCCCACGAGGCGCCCGCCTCGCCCGGCGGCTCTGCAGTGAACGGCTCGATGCCTGGGGCATCCCGTACGGCAGCGACGTACACGACGTACTCACCCTCATCACCGCCGAACTGTGCGCGAACGCCGTCCGCCACGGAAACGTCCCTGGCCGCGACTTTCACCTCCAAGTGACCACCGAAGCCACGTCGACCGTACGGATCGAAGTGACCGACACCCGCGGTGAACGGCTCCCCGCCCCGGCCCCCGCCGACCTGGAGGCCAACCAAACCGACGGCCGCGGCCTGCTCCTCGTCGCCGCGCTCGCGGACCTGTGGGGCTGGTGTCCACGCGCCGACGGCCCGGGAAAGACGGTCTGGGCGCGGCTGACGATCCCGGCCGCCGCTGACCGGTAAAAGGCACAACCGCTGGACGGAAGATCGCAGCACCCGCGAGACTTGTCCCCCACCAGTCCGAGCGGCGCCGACCCACCGCACGTCGGCGAGACCACTCGACGGGGGTACGGGTGCCACAGAAGCCAGTCGCGGGACGTTACGAACTCCTGGAGGAGCTCAACCACGGCGGCCTGGGAGACGTACGGCGCGGCTACGACTCCGTACTGGACCGGCTCGTCGCGGTGAAGGTGATCAGGGGCAGTCCGTCACCTCCGCGCACCTCGCCGAGGAGTTCGCCAAGCGCTTCAAGCGCGAGGCGCGAATCACGGCGCGGATCCAGCAACCCGGGCGTGCCGCAGGTGTACGACGCGGTGCTGGACGACACGTACGAGCATCTGTTCCTGGTGATGGAACTGGTCAACGGCGCACCGCTGACCGGGTATATCCATCCCGGCAAGCTGCTGCCCGTCAGCTGGGCCGTGGCCGTCGCGGCGCAGGTGGCGACCGTGCTGTCGTACGCGCATGACGTGCCGGTCATCCACCGCGATCTGAAGCCGAGCAACATCCTCGTGGTGCGGGACGCGACGGTGAAGGTCGTCGATTTCGGTATCGCGGCCATCCTGCGGACCGACGTCCCCACATTGACCGCGACCGGCAGCCCGATCGGCACCTACCAGTACATGTCCCCGGAGCAGATGCGCGGCCGGCAGATCACGCCGCAGGCCGACCTGTACGCACTGGGGTGCATGCTGCACGAACTGCTCAGCGGTCAGCCGGCGTTCACGGCGGAAGGCGAATTCCTGCTGATGTTCCAGCACGTCAACGCGGCGCCGACCCCGCTGCGACAGCTGCGCGCCGACGTACCGGTCGAGTTGGAGGAGCTCGTACTCCACCTGCTACGCAAGGCACCCGAGGCGCGCCCCGCGGACGTGCAGGAGGTGTACGGCTCGACAGCGGCGTCACTGCCGGCGAGATCGGGGTCAGCGCCCGCTTCAACAAGACGTGCGACAAGGCGGCAGCAATACTCAAAGCCGCCGGTGTCCCGGTCATGCGGCTGAGCGGCAATGCGGCGACTGATCCGGATGCGGTCAACGTCGGCACGATGCACTCCTTCAAGGGGTTGGAGTACCGGTGCGTCGCCGCGATCGGCGTGAGCGAGGGCACACTGCCGTACGCGAAGGCAGTGACGCCTGCTGAATTCGATCGTCTCCAGCACGCGAGGGACCTGCTGGCGGAGCGCTGCCTGTTGTTCGTTGCCTGCACCCGAGCTCGGGACGGACTGCATGTGTCTTGGTCCGGAGAGCCGAGTCCCTTCCTGCTCGACACCGGAGTGTGAGCCGGGCGCACACCGGGGAGCACGGGGCCGAAGTGTGCGCCCGGTGCGCCGCATATCCCAACGGAAAGGGCCTGCAGCACCCCTGACTTTTCTGCAATACCCCGTGAAACTAAGGTAGTTGAGGCCTGCACCCACCGTCGACGGCGGCCTCGCCCTGGGGGGCCTGTGCAGAGAGACGAGTACGGCTGGTTGCGCTCTGCCGTGACACGGTTCGGCGCCTCGTGCAAGCAGAAGCTGTCGGGCGGCGGCAGTCCGGAGGCAGCAATACGCGGCCCGCTGGAAAACCTGCTGCAGGCAATCGGCGAACACCACGAACAGCACGAGGTGACCTGGCACGACGAGTACCGACTGCCCGACCTGGGGGTGCGGCCCGACTACGCGGTGCGTGCAGGGCAGGACATCATCGGTTACATCGAGTTGAAGCGCCCCGGTCTGTCCGTGGACCCGGAAACCTTCGGCAAGAGCAACCGCGAACAGTGGGAGAAACTAAGGGACTTGCCCAACCTGCTGTATTCCAACGGGACGGAGTGGCGGCTCTTCCGGGACGGCCGACAGATCGGCGACGGGGTCTTCTTCTCGGGCTCGCTCAAAAGCACCGGTGAGAAGCTCGCCATCGGCGATCCGGCAGCCTTCGACGTCCTGCTCAAGCAGTTCCTGATGTGGAAGCCCCAGCCCATCGCGCAGGTGGCCCGGCTGGTACAACACGTCGCCCCGTTGTGCCGACTGCTGCGCGGCGCCGTGCTGGAGCAGCTTGCCGCCGAGGCCAGATCTACCGCTCCGGACCACGACACGCGCGCGCGGCCTTTCACCGGGCTCAGGAACGACTGGCGACGGTATCTGTTCCCCTCCGCGGACGATGTCACCTTCGCCGACGGCTACGCACAGACCGTCACCTTCGCACTTCTTCTGGCTCGCACCGAGAACATCCCCCTCGAACCCGATTCCTTCCACGAGATCGGCCGGCACCTGGACGCCGACCACGCCCTCATGGGCAAGGCGCTCCAGCTACTCACGGACAACATCAACGAACGCTTCACTGTCACGCTCGATCTGCTGACCCGCACCATCGCCAAGGTGGACTGGGCCGCCATTCGCAACGGCAACCGGGATGCCTACCTCCACCTGTACGAACACTTCCTCACGGTCTACGACCCCAAGCTGCGCCAGCAGAGCGGCTCTTACTACACGCCTCGCGAGGTCGTCGCGGAAATGGTCCGCCTCACGGAGGATGTGCTCCGCAGGCGGCTGGATCAGGAGCTGGGCTTCGCGGCGGACGACGTGAGAATCGTCGACCCCGCCATGGGCACGGGCACGTTCCTCCATACGATCATCGAACGGGTCGCCGAGCAGGCCGTCGAGCGTCACGGCCCGGCGATGGCCCGCGATGCCATCTCCCGGCTCGCATCAAGACTGTTCGGCTTCGAGTTGCAGATGGGGCCCTTCGCAGTATCCGAGTTACGGGCATCCGACCTGCTGAAAAAGTACAAGGTCCCTTTGCCCGAGGGCGGGCTCAACCTTTTTGTCACCGACACTCTGGACAACCCTTATGCCGAAGAGGAGTACCTGGCCTCGACATACGGCGCCCTCTCCCTCTCACGCAGACGCGCCAATCAGGTCAAGGCGACCATCGCGGTCACCACCGCCATCGCGAACCCTCCCTACGACGACAAGGCGGAGGGCCGCGGCGGCTGGGTGGAGAAGCGCCCGGAGGGGAAAGAGCCGCCCGCTCTCGACGCCTTTCGGTATGAGGGCAACGGCCGCTACGAACACGTTCTCAAGAACATGTACGTGTACTTCTGGCGCTGGGCCACCTGGAAGGTCTTCGACGCCCACACCGAGGACCGACATGGTGTGGTCTGTCTGATCACCCCGTCGGGGTGGGCCACAGGACCCGGCGGCCGCGGCATGCGGGACTATCTGCGGCGGACCTGCGACGAAGGCTGGGTCATCAACCTCTCCCCCGAAGGCCAGCGCCCCGAGATCGCGACCAGAGTGTTCCCAGGAGTTGCTCAGCCGCTCGCCATCTACATCTTCGTCCGCAAGGCGGGCCTGGAACGCGGGCCGGAACACCGGGCCCGCATCCACTACCGGGCCGTGAACGGGAAACGCTCCGACAAATTCGCACAGCTCAAGCAGATCCATCTTGACGACGGCGGATGGCATGACACTCATTCGCAAGGAGCACGCCCACTGACTCCAGCCACGGAGTCCGGCTGGGAGGACTTCCCCGAACTCAACGATTTGTTTCCATGGGGCAGTCCGGGAATCAAGGCCAACCGCTCCTGGGTGAGCGCGCCCTCCGCCGAAATCCTGCGCCGCAGATGGGCACGGCTGATCCGCGAGTCCGACCCGGTGCAGAAGGTCGAACTTTTCAAAGAGACGCGCGACCTGAATCTCACGGACAGAGGACAGCCGTTACAAGGCATAGCTTCCCCGACACGCCCTCTCGTCGAGGAAACGCGCACCACCCCGCACCTCATACGCACGGCGCTGCGCAGCTTCGACCGCCAGTACCTCATCGCCGACAACCGCGCACTCGACTACCCACGCCCCGACCTCTGGGCATCCCGCCAAGACGGCCAACTCTTCCTCAACCAGCAGTCGTCGCACGAGATCGGCTCGGGTCCAGCGGTGGTGGCGACACACCTGATCCCCGATACACACCACTTCAACGGGCGTGGGGGCCGCACCATGCCGTTACTGCACCCCGACGGCACCCCCAATACTCCCACCGGTTTCCTGCCGTACCTCGCCCGAGCTCTCGACCGTGCGAGCCTCAGCCTGGACGACCTGGCGGCCTACACCATCGCGGTTGCCGGGCATTCCGGCTTCACCGAGCGATTCACAGAGGAATTGCTGACCCCGGGCGTACGCCTGCCCCTCACTCTCGTCAGCGACCTGTGGGACAAGGCAGTGGCACTCGGCCGGGAAGTTCTGTGGACGTCTACTTTCGGCGACCGGTACGCGGAGCCGTCAGCAGGACGCCCTGCCGGGAGCGTCCAGTTCGCTCCCGGTGACACACGGCAAGTGAAGTACGTGACCCACATCGGTGACACGCTCCCCGCTCGGATGCGCTACGAGCCCGAATCGGAGACACTGCACGTCGGTGACGGCACCTTCAGCCCGGTGACCGAGGCAGTGTGGACGTACGACGTCGGTGGCATGGAGATCGTCAAGAAGTGGTTCGGCTATCGCAAGGCGTCACCGAACAGCAAGAGGACCAGTCCGCTGGACGACATCCATGTCGAGAGCTGGCCTCCGGAATGGACCGGCGAGCTCATCGAACTACTCTCCCTGCTACGTCGGCTGACCGATCTCGCCCCGGCTCAGGCCGAGTTGCTCGCAGGGATCCTGGCCGGCCCGACCGTCACACAGAAAGATCTCCAGAGCGCAAGCGTCCTGCCGGTGCGCCCAGCGGCTCGCAAGGCCAGACTGCGCGCGACCGGCGGACTGTTTGACGATCCAGGATCAGGCAGCGTCGGAGGTGGATGAGGCCACCCCGGGTTCAGATCCCTCGGTCCATGCTCGCGAGCGCCTGATCAAGCGTGACATCGCCCTGCACCAACTGCCGCACGGCGCGCGTCAGATGGGGATGGTCGTCCTCAACAGCTGCGACCAACCGCACCACATCCGTCAGCCGGGACTCCGCGGCTTCGTGGAGCGCCTGATAGTGGATGGCCGCGCCCAGATCAGTGGCAGCCACCGCACCGTCCTCCCTCAGAGCGAGTCCCAGGAAACCGAGCTCCTGGACATCACGCAGCACCTCGCTTACGTCCAGACCTCGCGCGAGAATGACCACTTCCGCTTCTTCGCCTTCGGCAGGATCCGGAAGTTGCTCAAGAACCAGCTCCGCCAGCAAGCGGCACTGTGAATCGGCGAGCACAAGACGCGGGAGCGGCATGCGCTCATACCTAGCACAGCGCCGCGTCCTGTTGCCCTTCGCCGTGCACCGCGTGGCTGATGTCCCCGGGGATCCCGGGTCGCACCCTTCGGCACGCTGGACCCGACTCCGGTCCTGCCGGCTCAGGGCGCCGTCCTGCCCCGCCTCTGCTCAGGACGGGCGGGCGCGATGATGGTGGCGGCGGTTCCCAAGGCAACCTGGCTGTCTCCGCCCAGTACTTGACAGCGCGCGTATCCATGACGGGCCCACAGCGCTGCCGTCCACGCGCACAACAGCGCGTCGATGAGGTCTTCGCGGTGTTTGTAGTCGGCCGACGCCTCAGGCGTGGGCTCCTCCATCAGCCGACGCGAAACCGGGTGGGAGGAGAGAAGCAGGGGCGGATCAACGTCGGCCAGGCCCGCAACGCGCGCGATCAGCTTGTCGCACTCCTCGGCGCGCACCGCCCGCCACTGCGCCGCCGGCACGCGCGCGGGCCGGCGTTTGTACGTGGGCCGCTCCTGGTCGTAGCCCAACTCGGCCGCTCCGACCAGGGTCGTGTACGGGTAGCACTCGGACATGGTCAAGCCGCCAGTCGGTGGCCCGGCTCGGCCGTCGTCGTACACCCAGCCCGCTGTCCGCAGATGTTCTCGCAGGAGCACCCCCGCCAGGCGGGGAGAGCCCTGGTTGGTGCTGTTGGCACTCACCTTCCAGCGGCCGTACCGTCGGCCCACCTCCCGCTCGCACGGTCGCTGGCCGGTCGGGTTGTCGACGACCAGCGGCGCGTCGACAAAGCACAGGGACGCCCCGTCGACGACGACCTCACCGAGCCAGGACATCGTCTCCTCGAGGCCACGGGTCCAGCCGCAGTCGATCACCTGGCCGAGTCCGTCGATGACGGCGACGCCCGTCTCATTGGGCCTGGAGCGGGGACCACCCTGCGCCCAGGCAAGGTCGATACCGATGAACCGCTCAATCGCCATGCATCGGTCCTATCAGAAACGCAGGTGCTGTCGTGGCCCGCTCGCCCTCGAACTCGCCTTGCAGGTGGGCCACATTGCCGTACTGGTCTGTAGTAGCTGTGCAGTCGGTGACGTTGTCGGGGTTGCTGTGCTGGTCGGGGCGCCAACTCAGGTGGTTACGCCCGCTACTAGGCGGGCCCAATCGCGCGGACACGCAAGGCACTTCACCGATCGCGAACAGTCGGTGCGACCTCTCGCAAGACGGAGCGAACGGGATGAACCGACGGGAACTCACCGCTACGCGAGGTTCTGGATGCTCCGTGCGATACGGGTGTGGTCACGCAGGACGCCGGCGAGAGCGGGCAGTACGGGTTCCCCCCGCTCCACCAGTACCTGGCCGCCGACCACCGTGGTCCAGGCCCGCGCGGGCCCGCAACGCAGCCAGGCCTCGACGGGATCGCTGAGCGCGCCGGCGAGGGCCACCGGGTGCGCGTCCCACACCACGAGGTCACCGCAGGCCCCGGGCCGCAGATGACCCAGCTCCTCCGCCCGCCCGAGGCAGCGCGCCGATCCCCGGGTCGCGATGTCCAGGGCGTCGCGCGCGGTCATGGCGCCCGGCCCGCCCCGATAGCGCCCCAGAAGCAGCGCGCCGCGGGTCTCCAGCCAGAGCGAGGCGTGGTCGGTGGAGGCGGAGCCGTCGCAGCCGATCCCCACCGGTAGGCCCAGTTCGCGCATCTCCCGCACCCGGGCGGTGCCCCCGCCGATGAGCATGTTCGAGCTCGGGCAGTGTGCGACCCCCACTCCGGCCGCCGCCAGCCGTCGCATCTCCGCGTCGTTCGGGTAGATGCAGTGCGCGACCCAGGTACGGTCGCTCATCCAGCCGGTGGCCTCGAAGTACTCGACGGGCCGACAGCCGTACATCTCCTGGCAGTACGTGTCCTCGTCCCGGTCCTCCGCCAGATGCGTGTGCAGGCGCACGTCGAGCCGCTCGGCCAGCTCCGCGGTCGCGATCATCAGCTCCCGGGTCACCGAGAACGGCGAACACGGCGCGAGCGCCACCTTGATGAGCGCCCCCGGCGAAGGGTCATGGAAGGCCTTCACGAGGCGTTCGCTGTCGGCGAGCACCTCTTCCTCGGACTGGGTGACGCTGCGTGGCGGCAGCCCGCCGTCCTCGACGGAGCGTGTCATCGATCCGCGGGTCGCGTGGAAGCGGAAGCCGATGTCCTGCGCGGCCCTGATCTGCGCGTCCACAAGGCCTGGGCGCGGATGGACGTAGAGATGGTCCATCGAGGTCGTACAGCCGCCCATCAGGAGCTCGGCCATCCCGACGTACGCCGAGACGTATGAGGCCTCTTCGTCCAGCGCCGCCCACAGCGGATACAAGGTGGTCAGCCAGTCGAAGAGGGAGCCGTTGACGGCCGGGGCGAAGGACCGGGTGAGGTTCTGGTAGATGTGGTGATGCGTGTTGATCAGCCCGGGGGTCACCAGGCGGCCTGCCGCCGACACCACCGCAGTGGCCCCCGGCTCCGTGCCGGGCACACCGACCGCGCTCACCCGGCCGCCGCTGATGGCGACCCAACCGCCGGGGATCTCCCGCTCATCGTCCACGACGAGCAGCAGGGCGTCCTTCACCAGCAGATCAACAGGTGGGTCCACGGACACGGACAACCTCCGGCAGGCAGCAGCGAGTTCACCCGACTGACGCGCAGGACCGCGCGCCGCACAGCCTATCGGGGCATGACGTTTGCCCCTGCAAGCTCGTCAGCTCATCCCTGACTCGGAGGGTTGACGTGGTGCGGACCCGACGGGTGGACCGGCAGGCCCTCGCCTCGCCGGTCCACCCCTTGGCTGTACGTCAGCTCTTGTCGAGCATCTGCTTCATCTGCTCGATCTCGGCGCTCTGGGCCGTCACGACAGTGTCCGCGAGCTTCTTGGCGGGAGCGTATGTGCCGTTGGCCCGCTCGGTCTTGGCCATCTCGATGGCGCCCTCATGGTGCTGGACCATCATCGTGAGGAACATCGCGTCGAAGTCGCCGCCGGAGGCCTTCTTCAGCTTGTCCATGTCGGCGCTGCTCATCATGCCGGGCATGGCAGACGACGTGTCGTGCTCCATGCCGGACATGTCCTCGGGAACCGCCTCGCCCCACGACGTGAGCCAGCCGGACATCGTCTTGATCTCCGGGTCCTGCTCTCCCTTGATCTTCGTGGCGAGGTCCTTGATCTGCTGCGAGGAGGCGTGGCTGTCGGCCAGTTCGGCCATTTCGATCGCCTGACGGTGGTGCCGGATCATCTCCGTGGAGAAGGAGACGTCCGCGGCGCTGTGATCGCCGGGCTTGGCCGAGGTAGTCGCGGTCGCGGTCGGGCTGGAGTCGGACTCCATCGAACCCATGTCGTGCCCGCCGCCGGCGCCATCGCTGCAGGCGGTCAGGACTAGTGCGGCCACCGCAGTAGTGGCGGCGAGGGCAGTACGACAGATGATCGTGCGGTGTGCGGTCATGGTGGAACTCCTGGGATGTGACCGGGTCGGTGAAGGGCATGCCTGCGCGCGACGCCGCGCCTCATGGGCGTACGGCGCCACGTGGGCCGCTCTAGATCCGCAGGAGTTGGAGTTCGGACAGGCAGGGTGGTGCTCGGCCGCCGTCGGGCCCGCCGCTCGGCGGCGCGGTGCGTACGTCCGGTACCCCGGCGCGGACCACCACGTCGGGCACCAGCACCGGCACCACCGCGGGAGCCCCGGCCACGGACGTGGCGGCACACACCGCGTCCGCGTGATCCGCGTGTCCCGTGCAGCCGCCCTCGTCGTGATCGCAGGTGTCCGGCATCGACGCCGTGGCGTCCATGGGCGCGGCCACCATGGTCCGGTCGTGTCCGGAGGCAGCGGTGGCCACCGGGACCGGGCCCAGGCCGTGCATACCGAGCAGGCCCAACAACAGAGCGCTGACCAGCAGCCCGGTGAACCGCAATGTCCATTGCGGCCGAGCCGACTGTCCGAAGCGCGTCACAGCGCCATCGTAAGCACCGGCCCTTGGGTCCCTCACATCGCAGGGGTGCCAACAGGCGTTCTAGAGTTCCCGTGGATACGTCGGCGGGCGGAAGGACATGAGATGGCTGAGGCATTGGTGCTGGGCGGTGGCGGTGTTGCCGGGATCGCCTGGATGACCGGGCTGCTGGCGGGACTGGCCGATGCGGGTCAGGACGTTACGGGGGCCGACGTGATCGTGGGGACGTCCGCGGGCTCGACCGTCGCGGCGCAGCTGGGGAGCGGGGTGAGCCTGGAGGAGCTGTACGCCCGGCAGGCCGAGCCCGAGCGGCAGAACGCCGAGATCATGGTCGAGGTGGACCTGGAGAGCTTCGGTGCACAGCTCTTCGAGCTGCTGCAGAGCTCCTCCACAACCGCGGAGATGAGGCGCGGCGCGGGCAGGTTCGCGCTCGACGCCGAGACCGTCGCGGAGTCGGAGCGGCGCGCGGTGATCGAGTCGCGGCTGCCGTCGCACGAGTGGCCGACTCGTACGTTGAAGATCGTCGCGGTCGATGCCGAGACCGGGGAGCCGCGGGTGTTCGACAGTGCCTCGGGCGTGAGCCTGGTGGACGCCGTGGCGGCGAGCTGCGCCGTGCCGGGTGTGTGGCCTCCTGCGACGGTCGACGGGCGGCGGTACATCGACGGGGGCGTCCGCTCCAATGAGAACGCCGACTACGCCGTCGGCGCGACGCAGGTGCTGGTGTTCGCGCCGCTCGGGAGCACCGAGCTGTTCCCTAGCGAGAAGCCACTGGCCAAGGCCATCGAGGAGCTGCGGGCGGCCGGCGCCGCGGTCGCGATGATCGAGCCGGACGAAGCGTCGCGGACAGCGATCGGCGCCAACCCGCTGGACCCGTCCACCCGCGCGCCCGCCGCCGAGGCGGGACGCGCACAGGGACGCGCACTGAAGATCGAGTGGAGCCCGGCCTGAGGGAGAAAGGCCTCACGACCGGACCTCCGCTCCATCGGCCCCGCGTCCGCACTCCGCTCTCGGCGCGCCCGGTTACAGCGACCGGGCGATGAGTTCCTTCATGACCTCGTTCGCTCCGGCGAGCACGCGCAGCACGCGGTTGTTGGCGTACATGTGCGCGATGGGGTACTCCAGGCAGTAGCCGTAGCCGCCGAAGAGCTGTTGGCAGCGGTCGACGACCTCGCCGGTCCTGTCGGTGATCCAGTACTTCGCCATCGAGGCGGTGGCGGCGTCGAGTTCGCCGCGGAGGTGCCGTTCGATGCAGTCGTCGAGGAAGGTCGCGTTGACGCGGGCGATAGTGGCGCACTCGGCGAGTTCGAAGCGGGTGTTCTGCATGCTGAACAGCGGTTTGCCGAAGGCCTCACGCTGCTTGGTGTAGTCGAGGGTGACGGCGACGGCCGCCTCGGTGACCGCTTGGGCGATGACCGCGGTGATGAGACGCTCCTGCGGCAACTGCTCCATCAACTGGTAGAAGCCGAGGCCCTCCTGGCCGCCGAGGACGTTGCCGGCGGGGACGCGCAGTTCGTCGAAGAACAACTCGCTGGTGTCCTGGCCCTTTTGGCCGATCTTCTTGAGGATGCGGCCGCGGGTGAAGCCCGGGGTGTTGTCGTCGACCTCGGCGACGAGCAGCGATATACCGGCGGCGCCCTGCGAGGTGTCCGTCTTGACGGCGATGATGATCAAGTCGCACAGGTGGCCGTTGGAGATGAAGGTCTTGGTGCCGGAGACGAGGTACTCGTCTCCGACCCGTACCGCGCGGGTGGCGATCGACTGGAGGTCGGAGCCGGTGCCGGGTTCGGTCATGGCGATCGAGCCGACCCACTCACCGACGCACATCCTGGGTAGCCAGCGCTTCTTCTGTTCCTCGGTGGCGTACGCGAGCAGGTAGTGCGCGACGATGCCCTCGCTCACGGCGAAGCCCATGCTGTCCGCGCCGCTGCGGATCTGTTCCTGGATCAGTACGGCCAGGTTGGCGAAGGTGCCGCCGCCACCGCCGTACTCCTCCGGGATGGTCATGCCCAGCAGGCCCAGCTCCCCCGCGCGGGCGTAGAGCGACCTGTCGGGGTGGCCCTGTTCGGCGTGCTTCTCCTCGTTGGGCGCGACCTCCTTCTCGAAGTAGGTGCGCGCGAGACGGCGTACCGCTTCGAGTTCGTCGTCGCTCCAGCGGGGTCGGGTCGCGGGCATCAGTTCATCTCCGGGGTGTCGGTACCGGTGCGGGAACGCCAGGGCAGAAAGTCCGGCTGGTCGCTGCCGGTCAGGCCCTTGAAGGCAGGTGGACGCCGCTCCAGGAACGAGACGACTCCTTCCACCGCGTCGGCGCTGTGCGCACAACTGGCGATGAGCCGCGAGTCGAGGGCGAAGGCGGGTTCGGGAGAGTCGAGGGCGCTCATGCGGTAGAGGGCCTGCCTGATGACGGCGACCGACACGGGCGCGGTTTTCTCGACAAGTTCGCGGGCGAGTTCGTACGCCTTGTCCAGTACGTCGGCCGAGGGGTGGACGGCGCTGACCAGCCCGGACCTCAGTGCCTCGCGGGCGGGGATCAGCCGACCGCTGACCATCCAGTCCAGTGCGCGTCCCATGCCCACCAGGCGGGGCAGGAACCAGGTGGAGCCGCCTTCGGGATAGATGCCTCGGCGGGAGAAGACGAAGCCGAACCTGCTGTCGTCGGCGGCGAGGCGGTAGTCGGCCGGCAGGATCATGGTCGCGCCGACCCCGACCGCCGCACCGCGCACGGCGGCGATGACCGGCTTGTCGCTGCGATACAGCTGCCGGGTGACCCGGGTGGCGGGTTCGGTCCAGGCCGGAACGGGCGATGACTCGTCGGACTCGGTGACGTCGAGGCCGCCGCCGCTCAGATCCGCTCCGACACAGAAGTCGTCGCCCGCGCCGGTGAGCACGACGACGCGTACCTCGTCATCGGTGTTGGCGGCCTGCAAGGCGTGCGATATCTCGTCGGCCATCCGGATCGTGTAGCCGTTGCGGGACTCGGGGCGGTTCAGCAGCACCGTCGCGATGCGCCCGCTCACCTCGTAGCCGATCTGCGTGTACTCCATTGTGCTCCTCCGCAGGGCTGATGATGTCCAGCATGGCGATTTTATTGGCGCAGTGTCAATAGAGCTGGATCGCGACGGCTCAGAACACGTCGGCGGTTCGGCCAGGACTGAGGAGGCGGGAAGGTACCGGTTACCGGGCGGCCCTGCGGGACGCGCACAGCGCGGGGAAGGTCACGTTCAGCAGGTGCAGCAGCGTGTCGGTCAGCAGGACGTGCAGGTCACTGCGGGTGAAGGCACCCCGCACGAGCCATTCCCTGGAGGCCGCCCGCATCATGCTGCCGAAGGAACGGACGGCCGCTCTGAGTTCGTCCACGCACTCGTCGGCTTCCGTGAGCCGTGCCGCCTGGATCACCCAGTCGGTGGCGATCTCGTCGCCCTGGAAAAGGATCTCGTCGATCTCGGGGTCCCGGCCGGCCGCCTCGCTCCCGATGGCCGTGAGCCACATCGAGGCATTGCGTTCGACCAGGTCGAGCCAGCGGTCGATGAGCACGGTGACGCGCCGCTCGACCGCGGAGTTGGGCAGGTCGTCGGCGATGGGAGAGGGCGCTGTCACCAGCTGGCGCACGACGGCGAGGTACAGGCCCCGCTTGTCCCCGAAGTAGTGGTTGATCAGCCCTCGCGCGACCCCGGCCGCGCGGGCGATGTCGGTGGTGGCGACCGCCTCGTACGGATACTCGCCGAACAGTCCGCGGGCCACCTTCATGATCTGGGCCCTGCGCTCGTCCGGCTCCAGCCGCTGCCTCACCCGTGGCTCGACGCTCATGTCAGTCCTCACTGCCTGGGGTGTCAACAAGGCCGGTTCCCGTGCACTGCGGGTCAGTGTAGATCGGATACCCCGGGTAGCTTTGTTGCCGCAGCGTCAATAGCTGTGTTCCGATTCTCCGCCCCTGTTTCGGTCCCGCTTCGGCCCGGCAGGAGGACGGTGAGCATGAGCGGGTGCAGGTCGTCGGCGAGGTACGGGCGTGCCATGAAGCGTTTGGTCTGCGCGATGTCGTTGACCAGGGCGAAGGCGGCGTGGACGCGGATGCGGGTCTCCTTGGCCGACCGCTCGGGAGCGACCGCGGCGACCAGATCGACCCAGTACTGCGTGTACGCCTGCTGGAACCGGCGCACCTCCGCGCGGTCCCGGCCGGGCAGGTTGTGGCCCTCGCGGAAGTAGGCGGCGACCAGGTCCCGGTGCTCGGTCACCGTGTCGACGTAGGACCTGGCGAGCAGGCCGAGAGTGGCGCCGGCCTCCAGGTCGGCTCGCTGTGCTTGGAACACGGCCTGTCGCAGGTGCTCGCCGATGCGGTTCGCGACCGTCTGGAGCAGCTCCATCTTGCCGCCGAAATGGCTGTAGATGCTGGGGCCCGCGATCCCGGCCGCGGCGCCGATCTCCTCCATGGTGACGGCGTGATAGCCGCGGTCCCAGAACAACCCTGCCGCCACGGCGAGGAGTTGCTCCCTTCGGGAGTCGAGCAGAGCGGCTCTCGGCTGTGCCGCCGGTGACTGCCCGCCGCGTTCTCGCGCCGCGGGCACGTCGGCGGCGAGGACGTCCAGCGCGATGGCCGTCAGCAGGTCTTCCAGAGCGGTCTGCGGCAGCCGTACCCGGTGGTCGGAGATGCTGCCGAACACGCTGAGGGCGGACCACGTCAGCAGTTCGGCGTCCCCCTGGTGCAGCTCCGGCCGGAGTTCGCCGAGTGCCGCGGCCAGGGGGACAGTCGCCCGCGCCGCGGCCTTGGTCACTTCCTCCGCGTCCGCTGCCGCGAGATGCCGCCCCTCGCGCCGCCACAGGACGCCGAACTCGGGGCTGCCGACGACAAATGCCGCCAGCTCCTCGTGGGCCGCCCCCAGACGCTCCGCCGGAGAGACGCCCTCGGGTGCGGCACCGTCGCCTCCGGCACCCTCGCGTGCGGCGCCGTCGCCAAGATGCCGCTCCACGATGTCCGCGGCCTGCGCGAGCCCCCCGACCACCAGGTGCGCGAGGATCGCCTGCTTGTTCTTGAAGTGCCGGTAGATGGCGGGGCCGCTGATTCCGGCCGCCGCGGCGATGTCGTTGACCGACACGTTGTGGAAGCCCTGCTGCGCGAACAGCCCGGCGGCGATCAGCGCCAGCTGATCGCGTCGGGACTGCCGCCCCGGGGCGGCGGTCCGTGTGCGCTGGCGAGGTGCGGGCGTCGGCATGCGATAGATCCTCTCACCGCCCAAGGTTAACTGAAATTAAGAACCTGTTGGCGGACAGAGCCCCCTTGACATCAGGAACTCGTGTCATTCAAGTTAATGAGCATTAGGTTGCCTCGATCGAGCGGGCGACACAGCGGGACGGCAGCCGGACGACGGCGGGCCCGCAGAGAGAGGACCGTCTCCCTTGACCACTGAAGCCTTTGTCTACGACGCGCTCCGCACCCCCCGGGGCCGGGGCAGGAAGACCGGCTCACTGCACGGGATCAAGCCCGTATCGCTGGTCGTCGGTCTGATCGACGAGATGCGGGGGCGCAATCCCACCCTGGATCCGCAGCTGATCGAGGACGTCGTCCTCGGTGTGGTCAGCCCGGTCGGCGACCAGGGCTGCGACATCGCCAAGACGGCCGCCCTCGCGGCGGGACTGCCCGACACCACCGCGGGCCTGCAGGTCAACCGGTTCTGCGCGTCCGGCCTGGAAGCCGTCAACCTCGCTGCGCAGAAGGTGCGTTCGGGCTCCGAGGACCTGGTGCTGGCCGGCGGGGTCGAGTCCATGTCCCGGGTGCCCCTCGGCTCCGACGGCGGGGCGTGGCCGCTGGACCCGGCGACCTCGTACGACACCTACTTCGTCCCCCAGGGCGTCAGCGCCGACCTGATCGCGACCATCGAGGGTTTCTCCCGCGAGGACGTGGACCGCTATGCGCTGCGGTCTCAGGAGCGTGCCGCGGCGGCGCGGGCGGCCGGATACTTCAAGGACTCGGTCGTGCCGGTGCGGGACCAGAACGGTCTGACGGTGCTCGACCACGACGAGTACGTCCGGCCCGACACCACACTCGAAGGCCTTGCCGCGCTCACACCGTCGTTCGAGGTGATGGGCGAGGCCGGCGGCTTCGACGCGGTGGCGCTGCAGAAGTACCACTGGGTCGAGAAGATCAACCACGTCCACCATGCCGGCAACTCCTCCGGCATCGTCGACGGCGCCGCGCTGCTGCTCGTCGGCAGCGAAGAGGCCGGCCGCCGGGCGGGCCTCACTCCCCGAGCCCGCGTCGTGGCCACCGCGCTCTCCGGCTCGGACTCGACGATCATGCTCACCGGACCTGTGCCCGCCACCCGCAAGGTGCTGGCCAAGGCGGGTCTGACCGTCGACGACATCGATCTGTTCGAGGTCAACGAAGCCTTCGCCGCCGTGGTCCTGCGCTTCGCCAAGGACATGGGCGTCCCGCTGGACAAGGTCAACGTCAACGGCGGTGCGATCGCCCTCGGCCATCCGCTCGGCGCGACCGGCGCCATGATCGTCGGCACGGTGATCGACGAGCTGGAGCGGCGCGGTCAGCGCTACGGACTGTGCACCTTGTGCGTCGGCGGCGGCATGGGCATCGCCACCGTCGTCGAGCGGCTCTGACCCCTGCGAATCGCCACCCTCATCGAGCGCCTCCGGCTCTACGAATCGCCACCGCCATCGAGCGCCTCCGACCCCGCGAATCGCGACCGTCATCGAGCGGCTCTGACCCCGCGACACGAACGCGACCATCGAGACGCACGACCACCGAGACGAGAGACATCAGCAATGACCGAGCAGAAGCACATCCGCTGGGAAGAGGGCGCGGACGGCATCGTCGTCCTCACGATGGACGCCCCGGGGCAGTCGGCCAACACCATGAATCGGGCGTTCATCGACGACCTCGCCGTGGTGGTGGATCGGTTGGAGGCCGCGAAGGACACGGTCACCGGCGTGGTGATCACCTCCGCGAAGAAGACCTTCTTCGCGGGCGGCGACCTGACGGAACTCATCCAGGCGGGCCCTGAGGACGCCGCCGACGCGCTGGCGTTCGTCACCCGCATCAAGGCCCTGCTGCGCAGGCTGGAAACCCTCGGCAGGCCCGTCGTCGCGGCGGTCAACGGCGCCGCGCTGGGCGGCGGTCTCGAGATCGCCCTGTCCTGCCACCACCGGATCGCACTCGACGCGAAGGGCTCACAGATCGGCCTGCCCGAGGTCGGCCTCGGGCTGTTGCCGGGCGCGGGAGGTGTCGTACGCACCGTGCGGCTGCTCGGCATCACCGACGCCCTGCTCAACGTGCTTCTCCAGGGGCAGCGCCACAAAGTGCGCACGGCCCTGGACCTCGGGCTGCTGCACGAGGTCGTCGACACCCCCGAGGAACTCATCGGCCGCGCCAAGGCCTGGATCGCCGAGCACCCCGACGCCGTACAGCCGTGGGACACCAAGGGCTACCGGATCCCCGGCGGCACCCCGTCGAACCCGAAGTTCGCCGCCAACCTCCCGGCCTTCCCCGCCAATCTGCGCAAGCAGCTGCGCGGTGCGCACTACCCGGCGCCGCGCAACATCATGGCGGCGGCCGTCGAAGGTGCTCAGGTCGACCTCGACACGGCCTTCCTCATCGAGAGCCGCTACTTCGTGCAGCTGGTCACCGGTCAGATCTCGAAGAACATGACCCAGGCGTTCTTCTTCGACCTCCAGCACATCGACAACGGCGGCAGCCGTCCCGAGGGGTACGACACCTGGCGGGCGACGAAGGTGGGGGTGCTGGGCGCCGGGATGATGGGCGCCGGGATCGCGTACGTCTGCGCCCGCGGCGGCATGGAAGTGGTCCTCAAGGACGTCTCCGCCGAGGCCGCCGAGAAGGGCAAGGCCTACTCGGCCGCTCTGTTCGACAAGGCCGTCAGCCGGGGGAGGACCACCCGCGAGCAGGCCGACGAGGTCCTTGCCCGGATCACACCGACGGCGCGGGCCGAGGATCTGCGCGGCTGCGACCTGGTCATCGAGGCGGTCTTCGAGAGCCCCGAACTCAAGCAGAAGGTATTCCAGGAGATCGAGGACGTCGTGGAGCCCGGCACGCTCCTCGGCTCCAACACCTCCACGCTGCCCATCACCCAGCTCGCCGAGGGAGTGAAGGACCGGGAGAACTTCATCGGCCTGCACTTCTTCTCCCCCGTCGACAAGATGCCGCTCCTGGAGATCGTCGTCGGCGAGAACACCTCCGACGCCGCGCTCGCCAAGGCGCTCGACATCGCCCGGCAGATCAAGAAGACGCCCATCGTCGTCAACGACAGCCGGGGCTTCTTCACCAGCCGGGTGATCGGCAAGTTCCTGGACGAGGCCGTGGCCATGGTCGGCGAGGGCATCCATCCCGCCTCGATAGAGCAGGCCGCGCTCCAGGCAGGATATCCGGCTCCGGCCCTGCAATTGATGGACGAGCTGACGCTGACCCTGCCACGCAAGATCCGCCAGGAGACGATCGCCGGCTTCGAAGCCGAGGGCGGTACGTGGACCACGCACGGCTCCGAGGCCGTCATCGACCGGCTTATCGACGACTTCAACCGCAAGGGACGCTCCAGCGGCGCCGGGTTCTACGCCTACACGGACGGCAGGCGGACCGGACTGTGGCCCGGACTGACGGCGCACTTCACCCAGCCCGGCCACGAGATCCCCTTCGAGGACATGAAGGAGCGGATGCTCTTCGCCGAGGCCATCGACACGGTCCGCTGCTTCGACGAGGGTGTGCTGCGCTCCGTCCCCGAGGCCAACATCGGGTCGATCTTCGGTATCGGGTTCCCGGGGTGGACGGGGGGCGTCGTCCAATACATCAACCAGTACGAGGGCGGCCCGGCCGGCTTCGTCGCCCGGGCGCGTGACCTCGCGGAGCGGTACGGCGAGCGTTTCGTTCCGCCCGCCTCCCTGGTCGAGAAGGCCGAGAGAGGCGAACTCTTCACCTGAGCCCAGGTGCACGGTGGTGCACCCGCACCCGTGTCACAGCGGAGCGGTCCAGGCGCCGTCGGATCGGGCCAGTTTGAAGGCGGCGACGGTGACTGCCGCGAGGAGCACGGTGGCGATCAGCAGGGGCACGGCCGGGGTGCCGTGCAGAGCGGTGGCGGCGCCGACGAGGGCGCCGACGAGCATGGCGACCGCGGAGAGTGTACGCCGTCCGCCCTTGCCGCCGCTGCCTCCGGCGGCTCGGCTGTCGGAGGCGATGCCGGTGATGGTGAGGGTCAGCACGGTCGTGGTCAGATCGGGGACGGCGAGGGCTCGGGATGCGGCGTTCTGGACACCCAGGGCGAGCCCGAGGAGCGCGATCAGCCCGTAACGGGCGACGCCCGCGTACGGGGCGCCGACGGTCTGGGCGATGACGTACGCGACCAGAATGAGGAAGGTCTCCACCAGCAGCGCATGGTGCAGCAACCGCCCGCGGTGGCGGGCCCGGTGGGCGACGCGGCCGCCGAGCAGGGCGCCGACGGCGAAGGTGCCGAGCGCCACCAGCGGGGCGGCCAGGGAGAATCCGGCGGCGCCGACGATGGCGAAGCCGAGGAAGACGACGTTGCCGGTCATGTTGGCGACGAAGACATGCCCCAGCAGCAGATAACTGAAGGCGTCCACAAGGCCGGTCACCACCGTCAGCGCGAGCATCAGAGGCGGTAGCGGGCCGTGCCGGCCTTTCATGTCGGGGACGACGGTGGTCCATGCGTCTCTCAGTGCGACAGACACGACGGCGCTCCGTTTCGCGAGGCCCGGGAGTGCGGCGTACTCCCGGTGGATCTCTTCCAGCGTCAGGCAGACTCGGCCTCGCGTCCAACATATGGATGTGCGTCCAGCGATCTGTTCCACCGATCGATCAATTCGACGGATGCCGCTCCACGCCGTCCCGTGCGGCTCTACGACACTGTGTGCGGCTCCACTCCGTCCGCGTGCCGCTCCACGACGACCCCGTGCCGCTCCACGACGTCGAGGAACGCGGCAGCAGCAGGTGGCAGCCGCTTGCTGTCGTAGACCACGGAGACATCGTGCACCGCCGCCGGGTCTGCCAGGCGGAGTGCCCGGGCGCCGTCGGGCAGAACGCCATGCGGGTACGGACCCAGGGGGGATCCGGCGGCGAAGACGGACCAGCGCGGTACGACGGTGACGCCGACACCGCGTGCGGCCAGCCGGACCATGTCGTACACCTGGCCGACCTCGAAGTGCCGGCCCGGTTCCACGCCGGCTCGTGCGAAAGCGGCCTCGACCTGGTGGCGCAGCCCGGTGCCCTGAGCGAACTGGATGAGCTGGTGGCCCTCCGGCAGGTCCGCGAGGTCGATCACGTCGCGGTCCGCCAGGGGATGGTCGTGCGGCACGATCACCATGAGCGGGTCGCTGCCCAGGAGCCGGTGATCGAGGCCGGCCGGCACCTCGTGCGAGCCGAGGCCGACCACGGCGACGTCGAGGCCGCCGGACAGGACGGCGGCGGTCATCTCGGAGCTGGGGGCGTTGGCGACATCGAAGTCGATACCGGGATGGCGGGCGTGGTACTCGGCCATCACCTCGACCATGTCGATCGAGCCGGCGAGTGTCTGGACCAGGCCCAGCCGCAGCCGCCCGCGACGCAGGCCAGCCAGCGCGTCGACCGCGGCCTGGGCGTTGTCCACGTCGGCCAGGATCCGCCGGGCCAGCGGTTCGAGCAGTTCACCGGCGGCCGTCAGTCGCACCGAACGGCTCGTGCGGCTGAACAGCGGGGCGCCGACGGTCTTCTCCAGGCGGGCGATCTGCTGGCTGAGCGCGGACTGTGCGACGTAGCAGTTCGCGGCGGCCTGGGTGAAGTTACGCGTCTCGGCGACGGCGAGGAAGTACTTCAGATGGCGCAGTTCCATCTCTTCTGCCGATCGACTCGTGATCAATCAATGTGCTGGACCGATTCATTGTGATGCCCTCACTCCGGTCCCGCTCGCCGGACCCCCTCAAGTCCGTCGAGCAGCAGATCCAGGCCGAACCGGAACTCCTCGCGCAGCGGCACGGAGGTCAGCTCCTCGGCCACGGCTGTGGTGGCCGGGTAGACGGCCGGATCCAGCGAGCGGTAGTAGTCCCGCAGCTGTGCCCCGCCCTCTGGGCTAGCGGCTCCGGGGCCGTGCTGCTGGATGGCGAAGCCGACCACGTAGTGGCCGATCGCGGTGAACGCGCGGGCGGCCAGGCCGACCGAGAACCCGTGACTCAGGAGCAGCCTGAGGATGCGCTCGCGGTTGAGGAGGCCATTGGGGCCGACGGGAACCTGTGCCACCAGCAGGGGCAGTGCGTTGGGATGTCTGCACAGGGCTTCGTAGAAGGCCTCCGCGCCGACTGTCGCGGCTTCACGCCAGGTCAGTCCGTCCAGCGCGCCAAGGGGAACCCGTACGTCGCCGAAGATCCGGTCGACCACATGGGCAAGCAGCTCGTCCTTGCCGCTGAAGTGCCGATAGAGCGTCGCCGTGCCCGACTCAAGGGTGTCGGCGAGCATCCGGAGGGTCAGCGCCTGGACTCCGACTTCATCAACAAGTTTCAGGGCTACGTCGATGATCCGTCCGGCATCCACGGGGGGACGCCCACGGCGGTAGGTGGGGGCCGGCGGGCGGCTCGCCCACCAGGCGGGGCTGCCGGGGACGGCGGGCATCTCTGAAGCCACGAAATCTTCCCTCCTCGTCGAGTCACCGAGCGCCGCCAGGGCACTTGCGGAGTCAACGTATCCACAATCATGTTTTCGGCGCTAGCGTAGCCGTTATGCACTCCACCACCCCTTCCGTGCCCGAGGCCGTGCAGGAACAGGTGAACGCGACGCGGGAGGACCTCTCTCCCCTGGTGCGATTGGAGAGGCTGGCGCCGGCCCTGGCCGCGGCCCTCGACGACGAGCGCTGGCTCCGCCTCGACGCGACGCTACTGGCCGACGGAAAGTCCAACCTCACGTTCGAGATCACGAGTGAGGCCGGCGCGGTCGTCCTGCGCCGGCCCCCGTCCGGGGCGCTCCTTCCCCGCGCGCACGACATGGGACGCGAGGCGCGAGTCCAGCGGGCACTGCGGGACTCGGCCGTCCCGGTCGCCGCTGTTCTCCTCGATGACTTGGACGGCGAACTGATCGGTGCGCCGTTCTACGTGATGGAGAAGGTGCCCGGTCACGTCATCCGTGACCGTCTCCCGCCGGCCTACGCCGAAGCGGCTCCGGACCGTACCGCACTCGCCGACGCGCTGATCGACGTGCTCGTCGCACTGCACGCGGTCGGCCCTGCCGAGGTCGGCCTCACGGACTTCGGCAGGCCGACGGGTTTCCTGGAGCGCCAGGTGCGGCGGTGGCAGGGACAGTGGGCGAAGTCGAAGACGCGCGACGTTCCCGCGCTGGATGAACTCGGCGCCGGGCTCGCGGCGCTGCTCGAGAGGGTTGCCATGCCGAGGTCCTCGATCGTGCACGGCGACTTCCGGCTCGACAACTGCCTGATGGACCTGGCCGATCCGGGCCGCGTCGCCGCCGTGCTCGACTGGGAGCTTTCCACACTCGGCGACCCGATGACGGATCTCGGGCTGCTGTTGTTCTACTGGCGCGAGGCGGGCGAGACCGAGTCGCCGCTCACGCCGACCGTGACGACTGGAGCCGGCTTTCCGGGCCGGGCGTACCTCGCGCAGCGCTACGCGGCGGCGACCGGTGCTTCCTTGGACCACCTCGCGCTCTACGAGGCCTTCGCGCACTTCAAGTTCGCCGTCATCGCGCAGGGAATCGCCGCCCGGGTCGCCGCCGGAGCCATGGCGGGACAGGACTTCGGAAACCTCGACGCCGAGGTGGTCCGGTGTGCCGAGGAGGGAATGGCCCGGCTTGGAGAGGAGGGACGCTGAGGGATTCCACCTGGTCCATGAAGCCACGGGAGCCGTGCGCCCGCGAGTGGCACTTCATGCGGGAAGCCGCACGTCCGGATCGGCCTAGTGCGCGGAGCGTGCCCGATGCTCAGCCAGGACGTCGAGCCCGAAGTCAGAGGTCAGGTCCCGCCATACGGAGTGCGCGTGATTGGCGCCCCGCTGGGTGTTGTCGTACTCGATGAGCACGTTGGGGCCTTGTACCCGGTAGTAGTGCGGCTCTCCGGCCTCCGTACCGCCCGCCCAGCCGAAATGCACCTCGTCGAGCACCGACGCGGCCGCGTAGTGCACGGCGTACGCATCGGCGAGCCGCTCCGGAGCCCGGCCGGTGTACAGAGCGAGCAGCCGCCGTAGATCCGCGCGCTGATCAGCGTCCAGGTCCCGGGCGCCGATCCCCTTCGGCGGGATGGAGATCGCCAGAGCGGCATGGTCCCTCTCGGTGTATCCGCTGCCTTCCTCCGCGCGCCGGTCGATGTCGTCGACGAGGTCCGCAAGCCTTCGGTCAGCGAACTGTCCGCGCCACAGGTCCTGCATATGCATCATGGTGTCGCCATGCGCGACAGTCGCCCTGTTGCCCGAGACGATGTCGGACACCGCTCGTTCATGGAGCAACGCGCGCCGCCGCTGCCTCGCGCCAAGGGATGAGACCAACTGCCGGGCGGCATGCTCCAGTCCGTGAAGGGGTCGCAACGATCCGCCCAAGAGCTCGGTCTCCGCGGGGTCGGCGCCCACGAAGCACGGCGTCGTCGACACGACTCTGCCCGCGACAACCAGGTTGTTCAGGGAAATATGGTGGCCGCCGAATCGCCATGCCCAGACCGGATCCCCGGGCCGACCGAAGAGCCTGAGCCAGTACAGCCCCGGGTCTCGGCCCCGCCGTCGGCCCCAGCCGACCTGCCAGCCTTCGACCTGGTCGAGGATGTTCTCCAGACCCATCACCGTCGCGACCGTGGCGAATCCCGCCTTGGACAGTCCGGATGCCACCAATTGCATGGCGAGGCTCTCCTGATGGGGCGTCTGGTCCCGGATGGCCAGCCCGCCGTGATCGGTCGGCGTGTAGAACCACTTCAGGCGCTCGGCCTCCGCCCCCGGCGTCAGCGGGGAGCCACGCTGGGCGACGGCCAGCTGCTCCGGCATGAGGGAGCGCACCCACGCCGCCGCCGCACCGGCCATGGCGGCAGCCACCACCTCACGCCCCGAAGCCGTGACACCGGGCGCCGACCGCGACGGGCCCTCAGCCGACATGGGACCGCTCCGTGTCCTCGGACACGTCCAGCATCACCTTGATGGCATTGCCTCTGCGCTCCGCGTATGTGTCAAAGGCTTCCGCGACGTCCTCGAGACCGAAATGGTGTGTCACCAGCTCGGAGGTGCGGAGCCGTCCGCGGCCCGCCAGTGAGACCGCTCTGGCTACTGAGCCGGCCCCCTCGCCCCGGACCGTCTCGATGGAGATGCCGTTCATCACGGCGTGGTTGAGGTCGGCCGTGACCGGTCGGTCGAAGAACCCCACGAGCACGACCTTGCCGGAGCGCTTGGCCATGCGCAGAGCATCGTCGACCGCGCTCGGGGCCCCCGAGCATTCCAGGACGACGTCGACGCCCTGTCCCCCGGTCGCGCTGCGGACCGCCACGACGGCGTCCTCGTCACGGGAGTTGACAGTCAGATCGGCACCGAATTTCCTGCCGATCTCCAGCCGGGCATCCCGTGTACCGATCAGAGCGACCGTCTGGGCCCCGAGTTCGCGGGCGACTTGTGCCCCCAGCAGTCCGATGGGACCTGGACCGATCACCGCGATGCTCGCGCCGACGATCAGCGTCCCGAGCACATCGAGGGCATGCATGACGGTGCCGACGGTGGTGAGTACCACGGCCGAGTCGAAGTCGACGGAGTCCGGGAGCCGGTACAGGGTGGACACATGGTTGAGCGCATACTCGGCGAAGCCTCCGTTGACGGTCATCCCCTGCACCCGATGGCCCTTGCGCCTGTCTCCGTAGTTGAGGCAGTCCGTATACGCCCCGGCCAGGCAGTTGGCACACCGCATGCAGCCCCGGTGGGCCTCGGTGACCACTCGATCGCCGACCTGGAACTCGTCGACGGCACTCCCGACGGCCGCGACCGCCCCCGCGTACTCATGGCCGGGTACGAACAGGTCGGAGGCGGGCCCGCCTTCGCCGAAGAACTGGTGGCTGCGAATCTTGAGGTCCGTTCCGCACAGCGACGCCCTGCGGACATGGACGAGAACGTCCTCCGGCCCGACCTGCGGGACGGGCAGCCTGCTGGTCCCGATGATCCCCGGCTCGCCCAGCACCGCGGCCAGCATTGTTTCCGGCAAGGACATGACGTGGCTCCCTTTCATGCCCCGGCGGGCATCACCACGAGTCTTGGTGAGCCGGGCATATCTGTCCAAGAGGTTTCGTTGCCGACTCCTATAGGGACTGCCTATACGAGTCGCATAAGCGCTTCCTATCGATGGTGTGGAAGATTCTTATTGGCAACCCGCACGGCCGCTGTGCGACAGTCACCGAATCGGGCATTCACCGAGCGGTCGGGAAACTGATTCGCCATGTGAGGAGCAGCGCAGTGGATCTAGGGATTGCCGGCAGGACCGCGCTCGTGCTGGGCGGCGGAGGCGGGATCGGAGGTGCCGTTGCCCAAATGCTCGCAGAAGAAGGAGCCAAAGTGGCGGTCGCCGATATAAACCCCGAAGCAGCGAAACTGCGAGCCGAGGCCATCATCAGCATGGGCGGGCAGGCATTTCCCCTGGAATGGGATATCGGAGAACTCGGGACAATCGAGGGCAATATGAGAGAAATCAAGGAATCTCTCGGCCCGGTCGACATACTCGTGAACAACACCGGCGGACCGCCACCGTCACCCGTTCTCGGCCAGGATCCCGCTGTATGGGGCAAATACTTCCAGTCGATGGTCCTCTCGGTGATCGCCATCACCGACAGTGTCGTACCCGCCATGAGGAGCCGGGGCTGGGGCCGCATCATCACCAGCACCAGCTCCGGTGTCATCGCACCCATCCCGAACCTGGGCCTGTCGAACGCACTGCGCGCCAGTCTCCTCGGCTGGTCGAAGACGCTGGCCCGGGAGGTCGCGGCCGACGGCGTGACGTGCAACGTCGTCACGCCGGGGCGAATCGGAACCCAGCGGACCGAGTTTCTTGACCGAGCCAAGGCGGAGCGAGAAGGAAAGACCGTCGAGCAGGTCTCGGCGGAGAGCCTCGCGACGATTCCGGCAGGCCGCTACGGAAGTCCACGCGAGTATGCCTCCATGATCACCTTTCTGGCCGGCGCCCCGGCCTCCTACATAACCGGCTCGGTGGTGCGTGTCGACGGTGGCCTCATCACAAGTATCTGATCCTCATATCCTGCTGCAAGGGAGTTCTGACCATGGTGATGCTCACCCGCGAGACGAAAGGGGTGTTCGCCATCGTGCCGACTCCTTTCGACAACGAAGGGAGCATCGACTTCGACTCGCTCAGTCGACTTGTGAACTTCTATGAATCGGCTGGTGTCACTGGTCTTACACTGCTCGGGCAGATGGGCGAAGCACCCAAGCTCGCCCATAATGAAGGGGTCCGGATAGTTGACCATGTCCTGAAAAGGACAGGCCTTCCGGTCGTCGTCGGAGTATCGGCACCCGGATACGCGGCCATGGGAACACTCACTTCGGATGTCATGGCGGCCGGCGCGGCCGGCGTCATGGTCGCCCCACCGAACACGCTCCGAACCGATGACCAGATCGTGGCCTATTACCGGGGGGTCACCGAGGAGATCGGTACGCAAGTTCCTTTTGTGATCCAGGATTATCCGCTGTCCTTTTCCGTCATCATGAGCCCCTCGGTCATCTCACGTATCGCACGCAATGCGCCGGGTTGCGTCATGCTCAAGCACGAGGACTGGCCAGGCCTGGAGAAGATCAGTGCACTACGACGGCTCGAAGCCGCCGGGGACATGCCGCGCCTGTCGATCCTGTGCGGCAACGGCGGGCTCTTCCTGGACTTTGAGACCGAGCGTGGCGCGGACGGTGCAATGACCGGCTATTGCTTCCCGGAAATGCTCGTGGAAGTGGTCCGCCGCACGGCGGCGGGAGACCGTGATTCCGCCCACGACATCTTCGACGCGCACCTGCCCCTGCTGCGCTACGAACAGCAGCCCGGAATCGGTTTGGCGGTGCGTAAATACGTCATGAAACGGCGTGGTCTGCTCACGTCCGACAGCCAGCGCAGCCCGGCAGCCGTCCTGTCGGCCGCAGCGCGAGAAGAAGTGGACTATCTGCTGGCACGGCTGGTACGTGAGGACGGCAGCATCTCCTTGGTCGGGTAAGAGGATCCACCGCCCAAAGGCTCGCCCACCAGCCTGCGCATGCACCGGTGCGGCGAGTCGATGACCGAAAAACCGCCGCAGCCACGGCTGTTCCGGGCAGGCCTGGTGTCAGGTAGCTTGACCGGATGCAGCTGCGCCAGCTGGAATACTTCCTCGCCATCTGGGAGAGCCGTTCGTTCAGCGGAGCCGCAACCAGGCTTTATGTCACCCAGCCCTCGTTGTCGCAGCAGATCCGCATTCTGGAGAAGGAACTCGGCACCGAGCTCCTCGAACGAGGCCGCCACGGCGTGACCCTGACTCCTGCGGGCAGGGTCTTCCTCCCTCAGGCGCAGCGCGTGGTCCAGGCCGCCCAAGATGCCAAGGACTCCGTTCGCCAGGTGATCGAAGGACGCAAGGGCGACGTGCATGTGCTCACGGTGAGGTCTGTGGCCTCAGGGGTACTGCCCCCGTCCGCCGCCCGGTGGCACTCCCTGTTCCCCACGACAGTCCTCCGCCTCCACGACTTCTCGCACCGCCGTGACCTCGAGGAAGCCGCTCGCAGCGGGCAGGGTGACCTTGCCGTCGGGCCGCGGCCGCCGGTCTGGGAGGGGCCTGCCGTCTCGCTCGGCTATGAGCAGATGGTGGTCGTCGGACCGGACGAATACGAAATCGGCGCAGCCGCGGAGCCGGCTGAGCTGGCGGCGGCCGACTGGGTGCTCTACGAGCCCGAGCAGGGCATGAGCGAGGTCGTCGACTGGGTGGCGGCGGGCCTCGGCTTCGCCCCTCGAGCCGTTGCTCGGACCGGCCAGGTGTCCGCGGCCCTGCAGTTCGCCATCGAGGGCATCGGCATGGCGGTAGCTCCGGAGAACGCTGTGCCCACTGAGTGGTCGAAGCACGCACGGCGGATGGGTTCCGGCTTCTTCCGCGAACTCGTGGCATTCAGCCGGAAGCGGCCGTCGCAACCGGCCGAGGAGTATCGGGACATGCTCACTTCAGCGGTGCTACCACTGATCGCCAGACACGAACTGCCGCCCGACGCGGCCTGCTGCTAGGCCCTGTCCGGCCGATCAAGTCGCAGGAAAGCGGCGGCGCTCGCCGGGCGGCCACGGTTCGCCCGCCAGGCAGGAACCCCCCGGTCGGCAGATGTCTCCGAGGCCACGGAAGCTTCACTTCTCGCGGCACCCGATTACGGATCCCGTGTAGCCGTAAAGCGCTTTTCGGTGCTAGCGTAGCCGTTATGACCTCCAGCACCACACCCACGATTCCGAGCCACATGCGGTCGGCCCAGGCCGTCCGGTTCGGCGCAGCTCAGGACGTCTTCGAAGTGGTCGACGACGCGCCGACTCCCACGCCGGGAGAGGGCGAAGTCCTGGTACGGCAGCGGGCCACCTCGGTCAATCCGATCGACTGCCGCAGACGGGGCGGGTACGGCCAGAAGCTGATGAAGCTGCGTGGGCTCACCGGATTTCCGCTCGTCCTGGGGAACGACGTCTCCGGGGATGTCGTGGCGGTCGGTTCCGGTGTCACGGCTCTGAAGACCGGAGACGCCGTTTTCGGCGCCAAGAGGCCCTCGCCGCAGGGGACGTACTCCGAATACTGCGTCGTCAAGGCCGACGATGTCGTGGCCAAGCCCGAAGGGCTGTCCTACCGCGAGGCCGCCGCGCTGCCTTACGCCTTCCTGTCCGCGTGGGCCGCGCTGACGGATGCCGGGTTCAGGCCGGAGACCGCTGCCGGAAAGCGGGTGTTCCTGCAGGGCGGGTCGGGCGGCACGGGTGTGGTCACCCTACAGATCTGCAAGGCGCTGGGCGCCCATGTGGCCACCACGGCCGGGCCCGCCGGCATCGAACTGTGCGAGAGCCTCGGCGCGGACCAGGTGATCAACTACCGGACGCAGGACTTCGCGGAACACCTGCGCGACTTCGACTTCGCCATCTGCCTGGCCGACGACGCCGAGGAGCCGAAGATGCTCGGCATCCTGCGTCGCGGCCCCGGCGCCGGCTACGGCACGCTCGTGCATCCCCTCATGCGCTTCGTCGACGAGAGGGGTCTCTTTCTCGGTGGCGTTCAGGCCGTTGCGACCCTCTTGGGCCGGCGCCTCCGGGAGGCTCTGAGCCGCCGGAGTTACGGCTGGAGCCTGTTCGGTCCCGACCGCGCCGCACTGGAGCTGCTGGCCCGCCTGGCCGCCGAGGGAAAGGTGCGCGCCGTCATCGACCAGACGTACCCGCTGACCGAGATCGCGGCGGCTCAGGAGTACGTCGAGCGCGGACGTTCTAAGGGGAAAGTCGTTGTCGACATCGCATGATCACGTACTGATCGCCGGAGGGGGCGTCGGTGGCCTGACCACCGCTGTGGCCCTCCAGCGGCGCGGCATCCCCTGGACGCTCATCGAGGCGGCGCCCCGGCCCACCGCGATCAACACGAGCATCCTCCTGCAGCCCAACACCGTGCAGGTGCTCAGCGAGCTGAACCTCGGCCGCCAGGTGACCGAGAAGGGGCGGAGGGTCGCCCACACCTCGATCATGTCGGTCACCGGGAAGGTCCTCACCGAGGTGCGGGCCGAGGACGTGGAGGGGACCGTCGGCTCCCCCGCCCTCGGGATCCACCGCGCCGACCTCCATGAGGTGCTCCTCTCCGAGCTCGGCGACGACCACCTGCTCACCGGTGATCCCGTGATCGGATTCGAGACGGACGCCGATGGAGTGGCGGTGCACCTGCGCTCCGGCGAGCGTGTGCGGGGGCGCGGTCTGGTGGCCGCGGACGGCATCGACTCCCTGATCCGATCGCGCCTGCACGGCGACCCGCCGGCCGTGGGCTCGGGAACAACCTGCCTGCGCGGGGTCACCGAGGTGTCGGCGGAGCGGCCCGACGAGGTTCTCGAATGGTGGGGCTACCGCATGCAGTTCGGGATCATTCCGCTGCGCGACGGACGCAGCTCCTGGTTCGCACTGATCCCCACACCGACGCGGCCGGTGCGGGATCCGGTGGACCGTCTCACGTTCTATCGAAAGCTCTACCGCGAATTCCCCGCTCAGGCACGGGACTTGCTGGCGGCCACCGAGCCGAAGGACACCATCGAGGTCGAGCTGCGGCAGCGAGAGTGGCGCGGCGGCTCCGGCATCGTCACTCTGCTGGGCGATGCCTCACATCCGATGCTGCCCAACCTCGGGCAGGGAGCCGGTCAGGCCATCGAGGACGCCGCGGTGGTGGCGCGCCGGCTGGCCGGGACCGCTTCGGTGGCCGATGCCTTCCGGGCCTTCGAAGAGGAACGCCGCGCGCGGGTCGAGTGGATCCAGCGCCAGGCGGTTCGCATGAATCAGCTCGCTTCTGTGCCCTCAGGGCCGCTCAGCACCGCACGGGACGCCGTGCTGCGTGGCCTGCCTGCCCGCATTGAGCACACCTCGGTGATGCGCATGTTCGACGGAGCCCACACATGACAGCTTCCGAGACCCACAGCGATCCCTATGTCGACGAGGAATCCCGTTTCACCTGGATCGACGGAGTGCGGGTGCACTTCAAACGGGAGGGCAGCGGTCCCCCGCTTCTCCTGCTGCACGGCAGCGGTTCCTCACTCCAGGCCTTCGACCCCATCGTCGCCGACCTCAAGAACTCCTGTGAGGTCATCAGGCTCGACCTGCCGGCCTTCGGCCTGACCGGCCCCCGCCCCGACCGGGACTACCGCATCGAGGCGTACGTGTCCTTCGTCGCGGAGTTCCTCTCCGGCCTGGGCCTCGACAAGCTGAACGTGGCAGGGAATTCGCTGGGCGGAAACATCGCCTGGAACCTGGCGGTCGAGCACCCGCAGCGGGTGCAGCGGCTGATCCTGATGAACGCCACCGGATATCCCGAGAAGTCCCTGCCGACGGCGCTGAAGATGGCCCGCAACCCCCTGCTGCGCCCGCTGCTTCGCCGGTGGGCGCCGAGCGGGGCGGCCGAGCAGAACCTGCGTTCCTCCGTCGGCCCGCTCATGGTCGTGGACCAGGCCCTGGTCGACCGGGTCACGGCGATGATGAACCGGCCGGGCAACCGGTCAGCCTTCATCGATTTCGCCAACACCGACCAGGCGGACCGCTCCGGTCACATCACGGAGATCGCCGTCCCGACGTTGGTCCTGCGCGGCGACCTGATCGACGGCCAGCACTTCCACCGGGACATCCCCGGCAGTCACGAAGTGGTCCTCACGGGTGTCGGGCACCTCATGCCCGAAGAAGCCCCCGCTGAAGTCGGCGAAGCCATCCGTTCGCATCTGGGGCTTCCCTCCTCGACCACCCAGGAGTAGGTCCCACACCCCTTCAGGAACAGGTCCCCCGCCCTCCCAGGAATTGAGTTCCGCCATGCCCAAGATCTACCGAGCCAGGGGCGAGAACCTCCCCCTGAACCCGGACACCCGCAGCCGCCTGCGGGGAAGCTTCGTCGAGCTGTCCGACGGCATCACGCACTACGAACTCACCGGACCCGACGACGGTGAACTGGTCTTCCTCCTCGGGGGTCTCACCGTCCCGCTGTTCTACTGGGACGGCGTCGTCGAGCATCTGCACCGCCGCGGGCTGCGCACCCTGACCTACAGCGCCTACGGCCGCGGCTACTCGGACCGCGTCGCGGGGCCGTACGACCGTGAACTGTTCGTGCGGCAGGCCCACGAGCTGGTCAAGGCCCTCGACGTACCGGAGTCCTGGCACACCGTCGGTTCCTCCATGGGCGCGCTCACCGCCCTGGGTCTGCTGCAGCGCACCCACGAACAGACGGCATCGCTGACCCTGCTGGGCCCGGCGGGATTCACCGAGGGCGACGCCCCGCCCGTACGACTGGCCACCAAGCCGACCATCGGCCCGTTCCTCGGCAAGAACCTGGGCCAACTCCTGCTGCGCGCACACCTGTCCCACAACGTCCGCACCCCCGCACAGGTGCGGGCCCTCACCGACATGGTGTGCGACACCTACCGCTGCGAGGGCTCGATGTACGCCCTCCTCTCCACTCTGCGCGACTACGACTTCCACCGCCAGCAGGACCTCTACCGGCGGGCCGGGGCTCTCGGCACGCCCACCCTGCTCCTGTGGGGCGAGGAGGACCAGGTCACCCCGGTCAGCAAACTGGCCGAGGTCAAGGCCCTGTTGAACCCACAGCTCAGTCAAGTCATCGCCGGGTGCGGGCACATGGTGCCCTTCGAGTACCCGGAGAAGACCGCAGTCGAAATGGCCGACTTCTTCGCAGGGATCCAGCGCCCTCCCACTTCCTGACAGAACGAGGAACAGCATGGAGAACACAACGTTGTGCGCTCTGATGCAGCAGACCATCTCCGAGTACGGGGAAGCGGTGGCGCTGCGGGACGCCGACAACAAGTCGGTACTGACCTGGCGCGAGTACGGCGAACGCGTCGAGGCAGTGGCTCGCGGGCTGGCCGCCCGAGGGGTCCAGCGGGGCGACACGGTGGCTCTGATGGTCACCAACCGGCCCGAGTTCCACATCGTCGACGCGGCCGTCATGCACCTGGGCGCCATCCCCTATTCGGTCTACAACACCAGCAGCACCGAGCAGATCTCCTATCTGTTCGCCAATGCCGGCAACAGGCTCGTGGTGTGCGAGGAGCAGTTTCTGAGCACCGTGCGGACAGCCGCCGAGGGCTCGTCCGTCGAGACGTTCGTGTGCGTGGACATCGATGCAGCCGCAGCGGGCCAGGACATCGGCCCGGTCCTGTCGCTGGCCGACCTGGAGACGTCAGGCACCGACGACTTCGACTTTCACGGCGCCTGGTCCAGGGTGTCCCCACAGGACGTGCTCACCCTGATCTACACCTCGGGGACCACCGGTCCGCCCAAGGGAGTTGAGCTGACGCACGCCAACGTCATCTATGTGCTGAGGCAGCTGCCCAAGGTCCTGGCAGAATCCACCGGCGGCCGCGTCATCTCCTATCTGCCGGACGCACATATCGTCAACCGGTTCAGTGCCCACTACGCACCCATGATGTTCCACAGCACCACGGTCACCCTCAACGAACCCAAGCGGCTGCTGGAGATCCTGCGAGAGGTGCGTCCGACGGACTTCGTCGGCGTACCGATGCTGTGGTACCGCTTCATCGGGTCGATCCAGGCCGGCCTGGATCAGCAGTCGGGGCTCAAGGGCGCGCTCGCCCGCTGGGCCCTGCGTACCGGCACGGCCCGAGCGCGGGCCACCTCGCTGGGGCTCGGAAGCCCGCTCCGGTCCCGGCTTCCCGAGCTGGTCGCGGACCGCCTTGTGCTCGCCAGGATCCGAGGGCGGATCGGGCTGGACAAGGCCGTCAGTGTCGTCACCGGTTCCGCCCCGCTGGACCAGGACGCGATGGTCTTCCTCTTCGCGCTGGGGCTGCCGATCAGCGAGGCCTGGGGCATGTCCGAGACCACCGGTGTCACCACCCTCAACACCCCGTCGAGGCCGCGCCTCGGTACCGTCGGAACTCCCCTGCCAGGCACGGAGATCCGGGTCGCGGAAGACGGCGAGATCCTGGTCCGCACCCCCGCGCTCATGAAGGGGTACCGCGGCGACTCCACCAGGACGTCGGAGACCATCGACTCCGACGGCTGGATCCACACCGGGGACGTCGGCAGCGTCGACGCGGACGGTTACGTGACCATCGTCGACCGCAAGAAGGAACTGATCATCAACGCCTCGGGCAAGAACATGTCGCCCGCCAATATCGAGAACGTTCTACAGACCGCCTGTCCGCTCGTCGCGGCCGCCGTCGCGATAGGCGACCGCCGTCCCCATGTCAGCGCACTGTTGGTCCTCGACGCGGAAGCAGCCAAGGCCTTCGCGGATCAGCGGGGCCTGGCCGATGCGTCCGTTGCCGCCCTGGCAGCGTCCCCGGAGGTGAGGGCCGCCGTACAGCAGGGTGTTGATGCCGCCAACGCGCGTCTCTCCCGTGTCGAGCACATCCGTTCGTGGACCATCCTGCCCCACGTCTGGGAACCGGGGGGCGACGAGCTGACGCCCACCCTGAAGCTCAAGCGGCGCTCCATCGCCACCAAGTACGCCGCCGAGATCGAGGGGCTGTACAAGGCAGGTGCCTAGCGGGCGTTGCCAGGACAGCGGACCGGGAGAGCGGCGTCACTCTCTCCCGGTCCGGACGTCTTTCGGTCAGAGGTGAGGGAAGATCTCGGTGTACCCGACGCCCGTCACCGACGCGCCGCCGATGTTGCCGCTCACGGATACGGAGCCTTCCCAGTAGGCGAGGCCCTGGGTGGACAGGAGGTCGACCTCCTGATTGACCAGGTTCGGTGTGACGGTCAAGGTCCCGCCCGGCACGGTCACCCGCCATCCGGAGCCGTACGTGATGCCTGACGTGGGACTGGTCCATGAGCCCGTGGCCGTGTCACTGAGCTTGGCCGGGTCCAGGTTCGTGGTCCTGCCGAAGGAGTCGACCAGCGTGCCGATGGTCTCGACGATCGCCCCGTCCCGGTCGCGGATGAAGTACAGCATGTACTGCTTCCCGTTGGTCAGCTGGACGCTGAACCAGTCCCAGCCGGCGCCGGTTTCGAAGTCGAACGCGCCCCATTGGTGATCCGACCACGACAGCCCGGTGACCTTCACCGGAACGCCGTGGTCGACGATCGTCCCGCTGGCTTTCAGGGACGTCCACGAGTAGTACTTCGACGTGCCCAGCGGCCCGTACGGGATGTTGCCGCGGTCGCCGTGCAACGCCGCCGGCTTCGTGGTCTGGAGCTGGAGATCCAGCGCGTAGTCGGGCAGGGCGGCGTGCAGCTTGCTCTTGCCGGATCCTCCGCTCATCGTCCATTCGCCGGTGTGCAGCGAGAAGCTGCCGGGTGTGCTGGGGACCGGATAGGAGTCCTGCCTGCCGTCGTACTGGAATGTGCCACTGGTGAGATCGGTGATGGCGAAGTGCCCGAAGTACACGGGCTCCGGCGCCAGTTCGAGGAACTGGAAGACCACCTGCTCGAATCCGTAGCAGTGCACGCGGCCGGCCGGGTCCACGCCCGAGAGATGCCCGACGTAGTACCACCACTCGTCCGGATCCTGATGGGGAGCCTCGTCCTTGGGGATCTGGACGCTGCTCACTCGTTCCCGCGTGGCGGTGGACGATGCGGACGCCTGACCCGGCACGGTCGAGCCCGTGCAGGTGCTCGCGGTTCCAGTGCTGTCGGTCGCTGCCTGCACCGGCCCGGTCGCGGTGGCCTGCAAGGCCAGAGCGACCACCGCACAGACCGCGAGCCAGGGTGTAGCAAGACGAGCAGGTACTCCCATGGGTTGTCACCATCCGTATTCGGCTACAGTGGACCCACGGTGGGAACACTGTTGCCATGGACAGTAGGAGTGGCCCAAGGACCGGTCAACCCCTCGCGCACGCGCAACGGGAAGTGGGAAATCCACCCAACTGAGAAGCGGGAAAAGGGGTTTGCGGGCGACCGCGTCGGCCTCGGGTACCGCGGTCAAGGCCAGACACATGTCCCGCGGTGGGTACATTGTTCCTGTGACAGGAACACAAGCGCATGAGACGGGCGATGGCTGGCAGGACCTGAGGGCCCCGGGCTCGCCGGCCTGGTGGGCGGCCCGCCAGGGCAGGGAGGAGCCGTCCCGGCGCCCTCCCATCACGCTGGATCGCATCGTCCTCGGTGCCCTCGCGTTCATCGACCGCGAGGGGCTGGCCGCGCTGAGCATGCGGAACCTGGCCGCCGAGTTGCAGACGGGCACCACGACGCTCTACCGGTATGTCGCCGGCAAGGACGAGGTGCTGGTGCTGGTCGCCGACGCGGTGCTCGGCGAGGCACAGCTCCTCCGCCCCGTGGACGGGCTGGGGTGGCGCGAGGTCCTCGAGGAACTGGCCCGCTCCATGCGGAGGGTGCTGAGCGCCCACCCGAGCGTCGCCACCCTGCTCGCCACCGCGATCCCGGTCGGCCCGAACTCGCTGCGCGCCAGAGAGCTTGCCCTCGGCGTCCTGCGCGAGCGCGGCTTCGACCAGGCTCTGGCGGCCGACGTCTACACCGCGCTGGCCCATCAGGTGTTCGCCTCGATCCTGCAGGAATCGACCAACGACTTCCGCACCGGAGGTCTGGGCGCTTCGAAGAGCCTGACGCTGCGCGACTTCTACCGCTCGTTGCCCGCCGAGCAGTTCCCGCAGCTGGTGGAGCTCGCCGACGCGCTGACATCACGAACCGGCACGGAGGAGTTCGAGTTCGGACTGCAGTGCTTCCTGGACGGCGTCGAGCTGCGGCTGCGGCGGGCCGCCGAACCGGAAGGCTGATCGCCACCACAGAACGGTTCATCGCACGTCCTTGTCCGAGGCGTCAGGATGCGCCGGGATCGTCAGGATGCGCCGAGATAGAGACGTCCGACCTCGGGGCTGTCGAGGAGTTGGCCGGCAGGGGCGGCCAGTCGGATGACACCGGCCTCCAGGACGGCGCCGTCCTGGGCGACGGCCAGCCCGGAACGCGCGTTCTGTTCGACGAGAAGGATGGTCCGCCCGTCGCGGCGGAGTTCGTCGAGGATCCCGAAGATCATCCTGCGTGCCCGCGGTTCCAGGCCGATCGACGGCTCGTCGAAGCAGAGAACGGGAGGGTCGAGCATCATGCTCCGGGCGATCTCCACGGTCTTCTGCTCACCACCGGACAGGGAGCCCGCCAGGTCGTGCCGGCGTCGGGCGACGATCGGGAAGCGCTGCGCGATCTCGGTGGCCCGTCGCGCGACGGCGTCGCGGTCGTGGTTGATGTACGCGCCCATGAGGACGTTGTCCCAGACCGACATGGCGGGAAAGAGGCTGCGTTCCTGGGGCACGTGGGCGACGCCATGACCGAGCATGGCCGAGGGCGAGCAGCCGGTGACCTTCCGCCCGGCGAGCAGGACGTGACCGGCTCTCGGGGCGAGCAGGCCGCTGATGACCCGCAGGACCGTCGACTTGCCGGAGCCGTTCGGCCCGATGAGGCAGGTGATCCGGCCCGCGGGCACGTCGAGGTCGAGACCGCGCAGGATGTCACCCTGGCCGTAGCCGGCGACGACGCCCTGCAGCTCCAGCCCTGCGGCCATGGGTCAGTCTCCTAGGTAGGCGTCGAGGACATGGGGGTCGTTCTGAACCTTCTCCGGGGCGGCACAGGCGATGGGGCGGCCACGGTCCAGCACGATGACGGGGTCGCACAGCCGCATCACGAACCGCATCTCGTGCTCCACGATCAGGAAGGTGACGCCCTGCGCGTGCCGTCGGCGAATGTGCTGCTCCATCGCCTCCACCATGACCGGGTTGACCCCGGCGGTGGGTTCGTCGAGCAGGACGAGGAGCGGCTCGGCCATGAGCACGCCGGCGAATTCGAGCAGTTTGCGTTGTCCGTACGACAACTGCGCGGCGGGCTTGTCGGCATGGGCCGCCAGTCCGAACTCCTCGAGAAGCTCCTCGGCGCGCAGCCGGTCCCGGCCGGGCACCCGGCGGCGGAGCAGGGCGTGCCAGGGCTGGCTGCGGCTGAGCACGATGTTCTCCAGCACCGACAGTCCGGGAAAGACCCGCGCCTGCTGGAAGGTGCGGGCGAGGCCGAGCCGCTGCAGACGGCACGGGTCGGGACGGCGAATCGCGCGCCCGCGAAAGGTCAGTCGGCCCGACTCGGCACGCTGGTAGCCGGTGATCACGTTGAACGCCGTTGTCTTTCCGGAGCCGTTGGGTCCGATGAGGGCGCTCACCGACCCTTCGGCGATCTCGAAACCGCACTCGTCGAGAGCTCGGATCCCTCCGAACGACTTGGTGAGCCCCTCCACCTTGAGCAGCGTGCTCATCCTTGTCCTCCTCGGGTCGAGACAGGGCCCACCGCCGCCCGGTCACGCCGCAGGTGGACGCGGTAGGCCGATCGGAGCCGCCGCAGGTGCCGGGTGGTCGACGGGACGATCCCGTCCGGGAGGACGTAGATGACCAGCAGGAACAGGGCGGCGTACGCGATGAGATAGAGCTGGCTCGCCCCGTAGCGGTAGGCGAAGTACTGCTGGGCGGGGACGATCAGAGCCGCGCCGACGACCGGACCCCACAGGGTGCGCCGCCCGCCGAGGAAGGCCATGAGGACGGCGCCGAGCGAGAGCAGTGGGTCGAATGCGAACGGCGGATACACGTAGGTGATGTAGTACGCCCACACCGCCCCGAAGCCCGCGGTGAGACCGGCGCTCAGCGCGAAGGCGGCCATTTTGACCAGCTCGGTCTGCACACCGAGTCCTCGGGCGCGGTCTTCGTCGTCGCGCACGGCGTTGAGCGCCAGCCCGAGTTTGCTGGTCCGCACCACCCAGCAGACGGCCACGGTCAGCGCGAGCAGGACGGCCATCGCGTAGTAGAAGGGCCGCTCGAAGGTGGCCACGTCGAACGGCGCGACCGGCACGGGCAGGCCCTCGGAACCCTTCGTCAGACCACGGACGTTGTAGACCAGCGTCGCGACCATGAACATCACCGTGATGCTCAGCACCGCGAAGGCGGCGGCCCGCGTCCGCAGGAGCAGCCGCGCGACGGGCAGTACCGCCAGCGCGGTGGCGACGACGATCGGGAGGACGAGGAGAAAGGGACGGTAGCCGTTGCCGACGCCCAGATGCGGGGCGGTGATGGCCATCGCATAGGCCCCGATACCGAAGAAGGCACCGTGGCCGAGGGCGGGGTAGCCGGCGTAACCGCCCAGCAGGTTCCAGGCGCAGGCGAGACCCGCGTACATCACCGTGAACACCAACAGGCTGACCTGCCAGTGGCCGGCGAAGACCAGGGGGAGTACGGCGAGGAACGCGACGAACGCAGTCGCGCGTGCGGCGCTCGCCGGTCGGATCCGCGATTCCGTGCTGCGCCGAGTCATCAGGCCGCCCCTCGTAGTCGCTGCCCGAACAGGCCCTGCGGTCGGAAGGTGAGCACGGCGAAGAGGACGACGAGGAAGGAGAAGGAGGACCAGTCAGGTGAGAGGTTGACGGCCACGACCGATTCGATGACGCCGAGGATGACCGCGGCCACGATGGTTCCCGGGAAGCTCGCCATTCCGCCGAGGACGCCGATGGCCAGGAGCTTGTTCAGCAGATCGAGTTGGCTGTTGCCGCTGAAGGGAATGACCATGCCGAACACGGCTCCGGCGGCCCCCGCCGCGGCCACTCCCAGTCCCATCGCGATGGCCGAGACCCGTTCCACGTCCACGCCCAGCAACCGGGCCGCATCCGGATTCTGGGTGGTGGCCCGGAGCGCCCGGCCGAACTTGGTGTACTGACGGATCAGGTGCAGCGCGCCCAGGACCGCCACCGCGAGGAGGAAGGCGAAGAACCGCACCGCCGGGACCTGGTAGCCGAGGACGGTCCAGGAGTCGTTCGCGTACGACGTCGCGATGACCCGGGTGTCGGTCTTGTAGAAGTAGTCCAGCACCCCCTGTATGCCGATGCCCAACGCGAACAGGACGAGCAGGGAGAGTTCGGCGCCGGATCTGCTGAGCCGGCGCAGCAGGACGATGTGGATGGCGCTGCCGAAGACGAACATGGCCGGCACGAGCACCAGGACCGAGAGGAAGGGGTCGAGCCCGAAGTCCTGGAAGAGCGTGTAGCTGAGGTAGGAGCACATGATCGCGAAGATCGCCTGGGCGAAGTTCACGGTGCGGGTGACCCCGAAGATCATCGCCTGACCGCCGGCGAGCAGCGCGTAGACGCCGCCGATCAGGATTCCCACAATTACGGCCTGTATGAACAGATGCACGGCTCACCCGCCCCAGGAGGGCTTGGCGATCGGGTCGGCGAGGGCTTCGTCCTTCGGGTACACCGGCGTAAGGCGGCCGTCGATCCACTGCACGACGATGTTCTGGCCCTGGGGAGCGCCGTACGCGTCCCAGCGGAGGTCGCCCACCAAGGTGGGCCAGGTGCCCTCGTGGAGGGCCGCGATGATGGTCTTGTTGTCGACCTTGTTCTCTCGCTCCGCCACCAGTTCGAGGAGCTGGCCGCATGCGAACGCCTCGGCCGCGGCGGAGTCGATGTCTTCCGCCTTGCCTCCGTGCTTCTCCGTGTAGGCCTTGATGAAGTCGGGGGTGCCGGTCGTCTTGGCGGTCGGGAACCAGTCGCCGGTGCTGAAGATCCCCTCCGCGTTGGCCGCGCCGATCTTCGAGGGGAAGGACGGGGAGTTCGGGCCACCGGTGAAGAACAGGTATTTCGGCGTCCAGCCGGACTGGACCATGCCCTTGACCTCGGCGACGGCGTCGGGGCCGCCGGTCCCCGAGACGATGAGCTCGGGCTTCTCCTCGACGAGCCTGGTCACGACGGGGCTCAGGTCGACGGTCTCGGCTGAATAGGTCTTGGAGTACACCGTCTTGACACCGGCGCGCTCCAGCCGTTCACGGATCCGCGCGACGATCGGCGAGGTGAACGGGTTGTCGGCCGTCGGGTAGGCACCTGTCTTCGGCCGTTGGTCCGCGGGCAGCGAGAGAATGTACTCGGCGAAGGCGTCACCGGAGTTCACGATCGGCGCGGGCTGGACGAAGAACAAGTTGCGCATTTTCAGGTCGAATACCTGAGGAGCCCCACCTGACGGTTCGATGAACGCGTAGTCGAAACGCTTCGCGACTCCCGCCGCCGGGATGGTGAGCAAGCTGGAGAAGGGGCCGAACACCAAGTCGACGCGATCGCGGGTGATCAGGTTCTGGTAGTTGGTGACCGCCTGGGTCGGGTTCGACGCATCATCGACGATCTTCAGGCTGACTTTCCGTCCGAGCAGACCGCCCTTCTCGTTCACCGTGTCGGCCCACAACTCGTAGCCCTTCTTCGCCGGTTCGGCCAGCTCGGCGAAGTCACCCGACAGCGACAGCGACGCCCCGATGACCAAGGGCGAGGAGTCGTCCGAACCCTCTCCCTCCGGGGTTGAGTTCGAGCACGCACACAACATCAGCAACGCCGCCGTCAAGCATGCCGACAGGGCTCGACCAGGCCTTCTCGCAGTTCGCACCATGCTCTGCCCGCCATCTTCCAGGTACACCGCTCCCGGCGTGGGAACAGTGTTGCCGTGAAGTTACTGCTGTACCCAAACTCGGTCAAGGTTTTCAACAGCCCCTGAAAATAGGGGTGGTCGGCGGGCCCTGGCGCCGGCCTGCCACGAGCGGGCGGCGCCGACACACGCGGTCGTCAACCTCCGCCACACAGGGGGTCGGCAGCCGAGAAGGTCACGGGGAGCGGGAAGCGCCGGCCCACCTTGGACGGTGAATTCTCATGGCGCCCCTGGGAGTCTCCTTTGAGTTTGCTATGAATCCCGCACCGCCTCTTGATGCCCTGGAGCTCCCTAGTAGGTTTCTATGGTCCCTCTTATCGGGTCCAGATCGACCGACCGACGAAGGAATACGGCCATGAGGCGATTAATCCTTGGCGATGACCAACCCGGACGTCGGTATCAGCGGTCGCCAGGGCCGTTTCCCGGCGAACGGCCGCGCGATATCGCCCAGTTCGGCCTCGCCCCGTCACCCGGGGCCCGTGGCGCCACTCCCAGGATCTCCACCATCGGCACGCCCGCTCACAACAATTCGCCTACGCTGTAGGGATGTTCGGTGGTCGACGAAGGTACGGGTCGCGGCGACGCGTTCCTCGTGAACGGCGTGGACCAGCAGCCTCGTCCAGCGCGGTTCCGGCGACTGAGCTCGCATTCCGACCTCCTGCGATTTCGCCTCGCCCAGGAATACGCATTCAATTCAGCCGGGCAGATCCTGGACCGCGGAATCTTAATTTCCCAGGACGAGATACTGACAGCGATCGGCGACCCCAAGTCGCTCGGCCATCAGGCTTACTCGGTCCGTTACTGAATCCGTTACCGAATCCGTCACTCAGCCCATTACCAAGTCCCTTGCACAGTCCGTTCCGAAGAAGGAGCACAATGTCCTCCCGCCACGCCGACCAACCTGACAACGCCGCGTCCCAGGACCCCAGACCGACCCGCGCGTGGACGCGCCGGACCCTGTTCCGGGGAACCACCGCGGCCGCCGGGCTGGCCACCGTCGGGGGCGCCCCCGCCTACGCGGCGTCGACGAGCCCGCAGGCCTCCGACGCCGAGGCGGCTCCGGCAGGCGTCACGCTCAAGGTGCTGGTCAATACGCCGCATCTCGCCACGTACAACAATGTCCTGGCCCCCCGTTGGGAGCAGCAGACCGGTGGCAAGCTGGTGGCGACGGCAGTCCCGTACGACCAGTTGATCGCCAAGCAGATCGAGGACGTACAGAGCGGGACCGGCGAGTACGACATATTCGACTACTTCTATTACGGGCTGGGTTCGCTGGTGGAGGCCGACACCTTGGTCGACATCACCGGCTGGATCGCCCGGCACAAGGAACTCAAGACCCGCGATTACCTGCCGTCCGTCTACGACCCGTACACCCTCTTCGAGGGCCGGCGCTACGGCCTGCCGTTCGACGGCTGCCAGCACCTCGTCTACTACAACACCGAGCTCCTCGAGCGGCATGGCCTCCAGCCGCCGACGACCTGGGACGAGTACGACGCCGCGGTCAAGAAGATCACCCAGGCCGGCGGTGGCGAGTACTACGGGGCCGCCGTGCAGGGCCAGCCGTCCGCACTGCTTCTGGGCTGCGCCTTCATCAACCGGCTCGTCGGGTACGGAGGCACCCTCGTCAGCCCCTCAGGCAGGCCGACCCTCACCAGCGACGCCGCGCTGGCCGCCGCCCAGCACCTGATCGACATCAATCAGTACGCGCTGCCCTCACCGCTCACCACCGGATTCTCCACCGCGAACAACGCCTATCTCGCCGGCCAGGTCGCGATGATCGAGACCTGGTCGGGTATGGCCCAGCGTGCCGCCGACCCCGCCCTTTCGAAGATCTCCGACAAGTGGGGCGCGGTCGCCATCCCGGTGGGCGGGAACAACACGACGCACCGTACGCCGCTCAACAACGGCTATGGGCTCGGCGTGTCGACCGCTTCCAAGCACCAGGCCGAGGCCTTGGCGTTCGCGGCGTGGGCGACAAGCCCTGAGGAGGTGCTCGTACAGGCGACCACGCCGAACAGCGCCATCGACCCCAACCGCACCAGCGTCCTGTACGACCCCTCCTACGCGGCGGCCACTCCGACCGCCTTCGAGCTCATCCGCGACGGCCTGGACGTCCACGCGCCCGTTGCCTGGCCCAAGGACGCCGCCGCTCCGCAGAACCTGCAGCTGCTGTGCGACCAACTCGCCCTGGCCATCGCGGGCGAGCAGACAGCCAGGACGGCTCTGCGGAACGCGCAGGCCTCCTGGGAATGGTGACGTGAGCGTCGGACGCCCGACGTGAGAGGGGTCTTCACCGGCGTCAGCCCGTGAAGACCCCTCAGTCGTGCGCCGGTTCGGTCAGCCGACGCCGATGCCGAACAGGTGTGTGTTCACGCTCTTCGGCAGCGTGACCGACGCGATGCGCTTGCCCTCGGGTGCTTGGAAGGGCTTGGTGGCGAAGACGTACGCGGGACCGGCATGGCCCGGATTGCGGTACTCGGTCTTGGCCACCACCGTGTTGTCGAAGACGGGTTGGGAGCCGCCGCCCGGGTACACCCAGTCGCCGAACGACAGGTCGGTCTGCTCCGTACTGCCGTCGGTGAAGGTGACCGTGGCCGTCGTCCGCACGTCTCCGTAGATCGCCGCGCCCACGAACACCAGCCGTTGCGCGTCGTCGAGGCCAATGGTCTGACCGTCCGCGTAGAGGTGGTCGGGGCGGCCGGGCGGGGAGTCCGGCCAGGTGAGCGTGGTGCCCGAAACCTCCACCTGCGCACCGGGGTTCAGGCCGGCGGCGGCCAGCGCCTGGCGGGAGTAACTGCCGCCGGAGCGGTCGAAGTCGCCCTGCGAGGTGTCGGTGTCGCTGGAGATGGCGGTGGCGTTGTAGGCGGCCGCGAAGCTCCCCTCGGCGGCGACCTGGACGTACACGGTCTGCTTGACCGCCGGGCCCCTGCCACCGCGCACGGTCACCGGGATCTCGTAGAACCCGTCGGCCGTGTCCGCCCCCGCGGTGGCGGTGAATTCGACGCTGCCGGAACCGCTGCTCTTGTCGAGTGTCAGCGTCTTCTTCGCCGCGCTCAGGCTCACCCCTTCCGGTGCCTCGGCGGTCACGGTGAGCTTGCGGTCCTGCCCGCTCAGCCGCTGCCCGTCCACGGTGAACGTCCCGGACTCGCCGGGCGCGACGGTGACCTGGTTGGGCGAGGCGCTCGCGAGGAAGGCCTCCTCGCCCTCCCGGTACGACGGCGGCGCGGCCTTCGCGGAAGTCGCCCAGGTGGTGTCGGGGGTCTCGCTCAGCTTGAAGTCCAGCCTGGCGCCCTTGCGTACGACGTTCTGCGGCAGATAAGTGCGCTCCCAGTTGGAGCCGTTGAGCTTGAGGTCGTGGATGTACTGGGTGTCCGCGGACGCCCCCGGCGCGCGGAGGTCGAGTGTGTGCTTGCCGGGCAGATCGAGCACCGCGCGCTCGAACAGCGGGCTGTGCACGGTGAGATCGGAGGTGCCCGGCGTCGCGGGATACAGACCGAGGGCGGCCCACACGTACCAGGCGGACTGCGCGCCCAGATCGTCGTTCCCGGGTTCGCCGTCGGGCGTGGGTCCGAAGAGCGTGGTGGCGACCTTGCGGACCGTCTCCTGCGTCTTCCACGGCTCGCCGAGGTAGTTGTAGGCCCACGGCACGGCGAAGTTGGGCTCGTTGCCTGCCCACATGTAGGGCTCGTTGGGGCCGACGTTGAGCTTGGTCAGGAAGGTGTCGAGCCGGTCGGCCGCCACCTCACGGCCGCCCATGGCGGTGGTCAGACCTGCCATGTTCTGCGGTACGAGCCAGTTGTACTGGGCGGCGTTGCCCTCGTCGAAGCCGCTCTGTCCGATCCCTGAGGTCGGGGCCTGGAACGCGGGGCCGTCGGGGAAGAGCCCTTCCTCGGTGCGCGGCTGGAGGTAGTCGGTCGACGCGTTGAAGATGTTCTGCCAGTTCTGGCCGCGCCGGGTGAACTCGGCGGCGGTGTCGTCCTCGCCCACGGCCTCGGCGAGCTGCGCGATGGCGAAGTCGTCGATCGACCACTCCAGGGTGATGGAGGCACCGACGCGCTGGTGGTCGCCGCGCGCGGAGTCGTTGTTGGGCAGGTAACCGAGGTCGACGTAACTCTCGATGCCAGGGCGCTCCTTGTACGCGCCGGGCGTCTCGTCCACCGTCGTCGCACCCTTGACGAGGTACTTCAACGCCGTGTCCACGTCGAAGTCACGTGCCCCGTACGCGTACAACGCGGCTACCAGAGGCACGGAGTTGTCACCGGTCATCTGACTCGTGGACTGGTTGGCCATCGGCCAGCGGGGCCACCAGCCGCTCTGTTCGGCGTCGTTCACGAGCGACTGCGCCATGTCGCTCGCCTCCTCGGGAAAGAGCATGGCCTGGAGCGGGGCCAAGGAGCGGTAGGTGTCCCAGTCGGAGAAGTTCGCGTACTGCGTACGGCCCTTGGGCAGCGTGCGGATCTTGTCGTCGAAGCCGATGTAGCGGCCGTCGACGTCATTGAAGGTGTTCGGGTGCATCAGCGAGTGGTAGAGCGAGGTGTAGAAGGTCTTGAGCTCACCCTCGTCCCGGCCGGCCACCCGTACCTTGCTCAGGGTGTCGGTCCACTGGTCGCGGGTCTTCTGCGCGACCGCGTCGAGGTCCCAACCGGGTATCTCCGCGGCCATGTTGGCCTGCGCCCCGGCCACGCTCACGTAGCTCATCGCCACCTTCGCCTGCACGGTGCGGTCCTCACCGGCCGCCGTGTCGAAGGTCAGATAGGCGCCGGCCCGCTTGGCGTCCACCGTGTCGCTGCCCGGCTCGACCGCCGAACCGTCCCAGGTGCCGTGCGCGGTGAACGGCTGGTCGAAGGTGATCGAGTAGTACAGCGTGTACGTGTTGGACTTGCCGCAGAAGTGCCCCGTCGTGGCGGAGCCCGTGACCTGGTTGTCGCCGACGATCCTCAGGTCGGCCGCGTCGTTCCCACCCAGACTCGCGCCGCCCTTGACCAGCACCTGGGCGGCGTCCGTGGCCGGGAAGGTGAAGGAGGCGAGCCCGGTCCGGGTCGTCGCGGCCAACTCGGCGCGTACGTCGGAGTCCTCCAGCGTCACCGCGTAGTAGCCGGGCTCCGCCTCCTCGGCGTCGTGCGAGTACTTCTCGGTGCGGTCCCAGGGTGCGGAGCCGATGTCGCCCACCACCGGGAGAATCGGCACATCGCCGAAGGCGCTGCATCCGACGGAGGCGTGATCGAGGCTGAAGCCGCGGATCCGGTCGTTGTGGTACTGGTACCCGGCATAGCTGTTCTGGGTGTCGGGCGAGAACTGCATCATCCCGAACGGCGCGGCGGGACCGGGGAAGTTGTTGATCTCGCCAAACGAACTGCCGCTCAGGCCGGTGCCGATGAACGGATCGACATAGTCGGCGGGGTCCTCGACGAGAGACGCCGTCGCGGCGGATGCCGACAACGTTGTCGGCGCGGCCTCCGCGGCGGTGGCGAGGCTCAAGAACAACGCCGTCGCGGCGGCGACGGCGCTCAGGGGGTGACGGATTCTTCGACGTCTCACGGGGCGGTCTCCGGGGGTGGGGGGCTGCGCGGGGACAGCGACACTTTCCCGGCGTGATCGTTGCCGAGTCAAGCCCTGCGACCAGGTGGGAAAACGTGGGGGCTCTCATGCATGCCCTCAGACAGGTGGGACGACGAGAGGGCTCGCGCGCCTGCCCTGCGTGCGTCCGAGGGGTCGTCGGACCGGAGGCCTGGCGCCGGTGCCCGTTTCCGCGTCGAGCGCGGTCCGGATTTGAATCGACAAATAGATAGCCTCGTCGGCCGTCACCACCCCGTTGAGGGGCGGGACTCGATAGGGCATCAACGCCCCCCGGAATTCGACCTATTGACGGTCAGTCAAGTGATCGTATGGTGATACGATCTCCGCACTTGCGGAGTGGGCAGATGGGTGCAAAACGACATCTCCGACTACGGGGACAGTCCGGGCGGTAACTCCGACGCCGGCAGTCCACCGGTCCACCGCATTGACGGAAATTCAGCAGCTGGCCGTCAGTCGCCTGAAGAGAGTCTTATGACGCATTACATACAGAACCCGATATTCTGGGCTCTCCTTCTCGTCTTCCTTGCCGCAGTCGCCGTCATTGTTGTCCAACGCAGGGCGGCGCGGGATTCGCGACGGGAGATGGAAGGGCTCAGAGCTCGTCACTCGGAGCGAGAGAAAGACTACTCGCAATCCATTCTGGATTCCCAGGAGCAAGCCCAGGAACACGCCCAGGAAGAAATCAAAACAGTCCTCAAGTCCGCCATGCGGACACTCCAGGTAACTGCCGCTGAGCAGCAGAAAATCATCTCTCAGCTTCAGGAGAAATACGGGGATTCCGTTATCCTCCAGGACCTCCTGGAGATCGACCACACGAACTCACAGTTCGGGCGGCGCGCCCAGTCCATCGCCGTGCTGTGTGGCGGCTGGCTGGGGAGCCGGCGTGAGGTCGCCTCGGTCTACGACGTGGTCCGCAGTGCACAGGGAAGGATCCGCCACTTCCGGCGGGTGGACATTCTCTCGCAGGTCGACTTCGGCGTCACCAGCCGAGCCGTGGAACCCGTGGCACTGGCTCTCGCGGAACTGCTCGACAACGCCACGAGCTACTCCAGCCCTGACACCGTTGTCGAGATCAATATTCGTACCGTGCCCAAGGGGATCTGCATCGTCGTCGACGACGCCGGTGTCGGTATGAATGACGAGGAGAGGGCCAGGGCCGCAAAACTCCTGTCGAGTGAGCGGGTGTCGGGTGTTTCAGGACTCGGCAACCCTCCGCAGTTCGGTTTCGCCGTGATCGGCGTGCTCTGCGAGCGCTTCGGCTTCGAGGTGTCCGTGGATTCCTCGTCCCCTTACGGGGGCGTGCGGTCGATTCTCCTTCTGCCGCACGAACTTCTCGCCACCATGCCGGAGCCGAAGGCACAACCGCCTGCGGCCCCCGTTGCCGCGGTGTCGGGTTCGATCGGACCCGAACCCACCCTGACCGCGTCCTCCGACGGTCTGCCGAGGCGACGCCGCAAGCGGCCGATGGCCGTCGTGCCGGGCACGCCGGCGGCTTCCGGCACCTCGACCCGTTCAGGCGCGGAGAGGGCAGCGATCTTCGGGGCCTTCCAACGAGGCACGACGTCCGGTCGAGACGCCGATCCGGACACGGCGGATCAGACGAGCGGCACACGTGGTGCAAGCAGCGAAGGACATGAGGTCTCGTGAACGACGATTCTGATCTGGCATGGATGCTCGACAGCGCCCTGGAGATACCCGGGGCCGTGCATGCGGTGCTGATTTCCGCCGATGGTCTGTTGATGACCCGAACAAAGGATCTCGACAGGGACGACGCGGACAGAGTTGCCGCCGCGATGAGCAGTATGCAGTCGTTGAGCCGCGCGCTCGCGTTCTTCTGCGCGGACCCACGGCAGCAGTGGCGGCAGACACTCGTTGAGTTCGACGGTGGCTGGGTCTTCCTGATCTCCGCCGGACCGGGCGCCTATCTCGCGGTGTCGGCCTCCCCCGACGTCGACATGGCGGACATCACCTTCCGGATGCAGCAGCTCGTCAGCCAGCTCGGCAAGGCGCTGACGACGCCGCCTCGCGCAGACCTCGGCGCACCCTCATGACGCGGCCCGATGAAGAGGAGTTCGAGGCCGGGGAGTTGGTGCGGCCCTACGTCGTCACCAAGGGCCGCGGCCTCCCCGACGAGTCGAAGCTCTCGCTGATCACCCTGGTCACGGCGGTGGCCGACGAGCACCAGCGGCCGACCCGGCTCTCTCCCGAGGAGCAGCGACTGCTGGACATCTCCGCCGTCGGCTACCTCTCGGTCGCCGAGCTCGCGGGGCACACGCAGTTACCCCTGGGAGTGGTGCGGATCGTTCTCTCCTCTCTCATCGAGGGGGGCTATCTCATCGCCCGGCCGCCCGTGGAACGTGCTGCCCTGGCTGACCAACAGATCCTTCAGGAGGTGCTGAATGGTCTCCGTTCAAGGTTTGGATGAAGAGGCCTACGTCCGTGACGGGGCGACACAGACCGCGGTGAAAATCCTGGTCGTCGGGCATTTCGCGGTGGGCAAGACCACGTTCATCGGGTCGATATCGGAGATCGTTCCGCTGTCCACCGAGGAAACGATGACGCGGGCCGCGGAAACGGTCGACGACCTCAAAGGCGTCCAGGGCAAGACCACCACGACGGTCGCCATGGACTTCGGGCGCCTGACCATCAGCGAGCGCGTCGTCCTCTATCTCTTCGGAACGCCCGGCCAGCAGCGTTTCGTGCAGATGTGGGAAGACATGGCCCGGGGCGCCCTGGGAGCGCTGGTGCTGGTCGACCCCGAGCGGCTCGCGGATTCCTTCCCCGTGATCGACCTGATCGAGCAGTACGGACTCGACTACGCCATCGCCGTGAACCACTTCACCGGAGTGCCGGTTCGTGACGAACAGGCGCTGCGCGAGGCACTGGATCTCCTCGACGACACTCCTGTCGTCACCTGCGACGCGCGGGACGAGAAATCGTCGGCCGAAGCACTGATCACACTCGTCCGCCACTTGCAGGACCGTGCCCACTAGGAGCAGAGATGGACGCTCAATCCGCCGCACCCGTGCCACCGCCCGGGTGCCCGGCCCACAATTCCGGCGGCCGTGTGCCGCTGTACGGGCCGGAGTTCGCGGCCGATCCGCAGGCGTACTACGAGTTCATGCGCCACTACGGACCGACCGCACCCGTGGAACTCGCTCCGGGCGTGGAGGCGACTCTCGTCACCGACTACTCGGCGGCACTGCAACTGCTGCAGGACTCCAGCACGTTCCGCAAGGACGCTCGCCGTTGGCGGGACTTCAATGAAGGCAAGATCGGCCCGGACAGCCCGGTCCTGCCGCTGTTGGCGTACCGGCCCAACTGCATGTTCAGTGACGGCGCCGAGCATCTGCGGCTGCGCCAGGCGGTCACCGACACCATGGCGCGGGTGGACTCCCGACGGCTGAGCCGGAGCACCACGCAGGTGTCGGACTATCTCATCGCCCAGTTCAGTGCCCGTGGTTCGGCCGACCTGGTCGGCGACTACGCCAAGCAGCTGCCGCTGTTCGTGTTCAACGAGCTCTTCGGCTGCCCCGCGGAGATCGGCGACCGGGTTCTTTTCGGCATCTCCGGCATGTTCGACGGCGTCAACGCCGAGAAGGCGGCCGAGGTGTTCTTCCAGGCCGTGGGCGAACTGGTGGCGCTCAAGCGGGCCAAGCCCGGTGACGACGTCGCCTCGTGGCTGATGCAGCACGAGGCACGGCTGACCGACGAGGAGATGGTCTATCAGCTGGCTCTGCTCCTGGGAGCGGGAGCCGAACCGCTGCGGAACCTCATCGGCAACACGCTGCACCGGCTGCTGACCCACGACAAGTACGCGCACGACGGCGGGCTGATCGGGGAAGCCCTTGAGGACACGCTGTGGGAGAACCCGCCCATGTCGAACTACGCGCCGCACTACCCGGCGGCCGACATCGAGTTCGCCGGAGGAAAGCTGGCGGCGGGTGATCTGGTGATGGTCAGTTTCGCCGCCGCCAACACCGGTCCCGCGCTCTCGGCCGCACGTCAGGCGGGCAGCAGCCGGGCCCACTTGGCGTGGAGCGCGGGTCCGCACGCCTGCCCGTCCAAAGACCCCGCCATGCACATCACCGTCACCGCCATCGAGAACCTGCTCAACCGGCTGCCCGACACCCAACTCACCGTGCCCGAGGACAGCCTGACCTGGCGACCCGGCCCCTTCAACCGGGCGCTGGCCACACTTCCCACCCGTTTCACCCCGGTTCAGCCGGTGCGGCAGGCAACCGCTCCGTCCCGAACGGAGGCGCCTGCGCGCGACAATGACGCCGCCGCGGCCCGCAAGCCGGAGCGCTCGGGGTGGAGCGGGTTCCTGTCCTGGTTGCGGGGGTGACGTACCCGGCATCCGTCAACTCCCCATGACCGCATGAACCTTCAACCGCAGGGGTAGTGAGCACGCGGCGTTGGTGTCGGTGATGAAGCAAGGCAATCAAAGGTACCCGCCCCCCGCAGGCGGGTACCTTCTTGCGGTCCACTACCAGGTGCCGTGCTGCCTCAAGGTGCTGTGCTGCCCCAACAGCGCGAAGTCGAGGGGCGCGGCCTCCCGTTCCGCGCGTTTCTTTTCGGAGGTATGACGTGATTCGCACGGAAGCGGCCTGGGTGCTGTTCTTCGCCGGGCTCATCTTTGTGTGGGCCTTGATTCTCGGGGTCTGGAAATGGCAGCAGATGGTCACCACGGCGAACGGCGCGGCGCACCCGTACGTCGACATCGCACACAGGTCAGCTCTGTTGTACTCGTTCGCGACGGGGCTCATCGCGGCATTCGTCCAGCTGTCCGGCTGGCCGTCCGCGGTGAACGGCACCGCAGCCGGGGCGATAATCCTGCTGTTCATCGTGACGATCACGAACTATGTCCGGCTCGGCTGGCAGGGCGAGACCGACAACCAGATGCGCAACGCACCGCACAGCATGCGGTTCATGCTGGCCGCGCTGATCGCCGGTGAGATCGGCGGCTTCCTCGTCCTCCTGACCGGCTTCGCCGAAGCCCAACTCTGATCCCGGGCGTGTCGGGCGACGACGCCTACGACACGATCGGAGGCAGCTTCTGTCCCGACTTGCAAGGTGATGTACACGACAACCGTCAACTCCCCATGACTGCATGACAGTTCAACCGCACGGGTAGTGACCAACGCGTCAGTTGAGTCGCTACCAGACATAGGGGGTGTCGTGTACCACATACCAACCAGCGCCGCGATCACGGCCCAACTTCATAGACAACAAGGCAAAATACCCGCCCCCGCAGGCGGGTATCTTCTTGTGCGCTCCGGTGTACAGCGAGACGAACGGTGACCGCCGCCCGGCCCGGCGACCGGAGCGATTCGAACGCTCCGGCGCTCGGCGGGTTCGCGGCGGGACAGTTGGTGCAGCTCTGCGATGTCGCGGGCCTGCAGGGGGCCGACGCCGAGATCTACGCGCATGTACTCATCGACGCGCTGGGTCCCCTCGCCGAGCGTCCACTGGACCGGCCGCCGCCCTCCGACAGCTTCCTCTCCGACGATCACACGCCGGTGGAGTTCTCGCTGTCCTTCCTGCCGGAAACGGCCCCGACACTGCGCCTATTACTGGAACCGGGATGCGGTGCCGGCGGTCTGACGCAGACCGGGCACACGGGGCTGCGGGTCATCCGCGAGATGGCAAAGCGCTGGGACTTCTCCACCGGCCAACTCGACGAGTTGGAGGACCTGTTCTTCCCGTCCTCCGCCGAGGGCCCCTTCGCGCTGTGGTGCGCGCTGGAGCTGCGCCCCGGCGGTGTGCCCAAGGTCAAGGTGTACCTGAATCCCGCGGCGTCCGGACCGGAACGTTCCGCCGGGACAGTACGGGAAGCGCTGCGCCGACTTGGCCACGAGCAGGCGTTCGCGACCCTGCCGCAGGCGGACGGCTACCCGTTCTTCGCCCTGGACCTCGGCGACTGGGACACACCCCGGGTGAAGGTCTACCTCCGGCACGACGACCTGTCGGAAGCAGAGGCCGGGCGCCTGCCTCGTACGATCCCGGGCCCCGGATCCGCGGAGGTCCAGGGCTTCTTCCGCACGGCAGCCGGCCTCAAGTCCGGTGACGGGCCGGACGCACGACTGGGCGGCCGGCCCGTCCTGTCCTGTCACGCCTTCACCGAGACGGCGACCGGCCTGCCGAGCGGCTTCACCCTCCACATCCCGGTCAGGGACTACGTCCGGCACGACGGGGAGGCTCTCGCCCGGGCAGTGACCGTACTGTGCCGGCACGGCATGGACCCCTCGCCGCTCCTCGGCTCAATGGCCGCCGTCACCTCGCGCCGGCCGCGGGACGGTGTGGGACTCATCGCCTATCTCGCGCTGACCTACCAGCACGGTCGGCCGACGCGGGTGACCACGTACATCTCCTCGGAGGCCTACGCGGTCCGGCCGCCGGTCGCCCCACTGCGCCATCAGGTCGAAACGGTGCACTGAGGCACGCCTCGACCCGCGAAGCCCCTGCCGGACGGCTTGCCCTGGGAGGCAAGCCGTCCGGCAGGAGCTTCGTTCGGGTGGCTATGCGGCGTACGAGCAGTTGGCTATGCAGGTACGAGCCAGATGGCTATGCGGCGTACGAGCCGTCCTGCTCGTCGCACAACTCCTGGAGATACGGCACGACATCGACCTGGATGGAGGAACCCTCTCCCTCCCCATAGCGGTCGACGACGCCACGCACGTAGGCGCTGATCTCCTTGTGCATGATCTCCGCGGACGGGAGGTCCACGTCGCCGTCGACGATCCGCGCCACCCAGCGTGCCTGGGCTTCCACCAGGCGGGTGATCGCTCCGACGGGCCGGACCAGGCCGATGAAGTGCAGGCCCGGGTGATCAGGGGCAACGACCCGCTTGTACAGCTCGACCGGCCCTTCCGGGCCTGACGGCCATCCAGCGGGAAGGAACGGGAAGGCCATGCGGTACCCGGTGCAGTAGACGATCGCGTCGGCCTCTTCGGAGCTTCCGTCGGTGAAGAGGACCCGTCTTCCCTCAAGGGACTCGATCGCGGGTCTGGGGATCACCGCGCCATGACGTATTCGGCTGAGGATCTCGTCCGAGATGGTGACGGCCGAGGCGAAGATCCGATGGTCGGGCTCGGGAAGGCCGTAGTCGGTCAGCCTCCCCCGCGCGACAAGCAGCGACTGCTCGACGAAGTGACGCTGCTCGGGCAGGGACATCTGGGTCCACCACGGGGCGTTGGCTATCTCGTCGAGCGACAGTCCGTAGAGCTGCTTGGGAACGATGTGCAGCCCGCGGCGGACCGAGAGCACCGTCTGTGCGGCATGCCGGGAGACGTCCGCCGCGATGTCCACCGCCGACGCGCCGAGCCCTACGACGATGACACGTTGCCCGTCGAAGTCGCTGCCGTCGCGATAGTCGATGGAGTGCAGAATCGTTCCGGCGTACGACTGTGAGCCGGCCGGCAGCGGGTCGGGGAAGGCCGGCTTCGTGTTGTGCCCCGAGGCGACGATCACATGCTCGAACCGCCGCGACGTCGATGCTCCGCTCGCGTCCCGGCTGACGACCGTCCACGCGTCGTCGGAATCCTGGCGCACGGACAGCACCTCGGTGCGCAGTTCGATGCGTGGCAGTACGTCGGCCCACTCCGCGTAGGAACGCAAGTAGGCGGCGACGTCACTGTGCCGCGGGTAGAGGGGAAAGGACTCGGGCATCGGGAAACCGGTGTAACCGGTGAGTTGCTTGGCGGTGTTGAGGTGCAGCGGCAGATAGCCCGGCCCCCGCTCCCCCGCCTGCGGCTGACGCCAGATCCCTCCGACGTCCGGTGCCTTCTCAAGGCAGACGAAATCGACGCCCCTGGCCGCAAGAGCGTGCGCGGCCGCCAGACCCGACAAACCCGCACCGATCACGCACACACCCATAGTTCCCCCCACAGGACACTTCCCTCCCACTCCCACCAAGGGACATCAATTCCCAGTCACCTACGGCCGCACACCGATGGAAAAGAGCCACCAACGGCCGAAGTTGGCCTGCGAGGGCCACAACCCGAACACCACGAAACCCGCGACCGTACGACGTGAACGGTGCACGAGACACTGCGCAGGGCCGGAGCGGTCACCCTCTGACGTCGGCCGTGATGCCCCGGATCTCCGGGGCGGGCACGGTCGGCGGAGACCCGCTCCTGGGTCAACGTGGCCGTGTCGTAGGCATGTTGTAGGGCGTGACCACCTGGATCGCGGACGGCAGGGTCGGGCCGGCGAGCGGCAGGGCGTCGTGGGCCCGCATCACGAGGCGGCAGGCCTCGCGCATGTCCTGGCGCAGATCGTGGTGGAGCACGGCCGACAGGCGTTGTTCGCGCAGCAGCAGGGTGTTGTCGTGGTCGAGGTCGTGCGCGATGAACACGGCGCACTCGCGGCCCATGTCCGCGAAGGCGCGCAGGGTCGCGTTGTTGCCGCCGCCGATCGAGTAGACCGCCCGGATGTCCGGGTCGCGCTTGAGGGCGGCCCGGACGAGGTCGTACTCGGTGGCGTCCAGGCCCTGCCCCTCGGCGATCTCGACGAGGGTCCGCTCCGGGTGCCGGGCGCGCATCGCGCCCCGGAAGCCCATCTCGCGCTCCTCCTCATTGCGGAAGAAGCCACTGCTGAGGCTGGTCAGTACATTGCCGGGCCGGTCACCGAGCCACTGGCCCATGAGGTAGGCGGCCGTCGCGCCCGCCGCCCGGTTGTCGATGCCGACGTAGGCGAGCCGAGCGCTCGCGGGCAGATCGGTCACCAGGGTGACGACAGGAATGCCGGCGGCGACGAGCCGGCCCACGGCGGCGGTCACCTCCGGCACGTCCGGGGCCTTGAGGATCACGCCCTGCGAGCCACGCCGCGCGATCCGGTCCAGCGTCCTGACCAGCTCCTCCACCGGCCCGGTCTCGCGGAAGTGGAAGCGTGAGCGCACGACGGCCGGGTGCAGGTCGGGCAGCTCGGCCTCCAGGGCGGCCTGTACGGCGGTGGAGAACCGCTCCGGTGTCTGCATCACGATGTCGATCATGAACGTACGGCCGACCAGCCTGACCTGGGTGCGCTGCCGGTCCAGATCGGCGATGGCCAGCCGGACCTCACGCACGGTGCTGTCCCGCACCCCGCCCCTGCCGTTCAGGACCCGGTCCACGGTGGCCTCGCTGAGACCTGCCTGACGTGCGATTTCCCGGATCGGGAAGGGGTGGCCCATGCGACGGCTCCCTGAGGGGTTTTTGATGGGTTCCTGCTGGTTGTTCGAAGGGTTTGTCATGACAAGAATGACAGAGCCGCACCGGTCCATGACCCGAGGGGACGACGATGTCCTTCACTTCCGCAGAACCCCGCGCCCGGCTCTCCGAGCAGGACTGCGACCTCGGCGCCTTCCGCGCGCTGGTCGAGCAGCCGACCGGCCTCTCCGACTTCCCGTACGCCTCCACGGCGGAACGGAACGTCCTCGTCTACGACAGCGACCGGCTGCGCAAGGCCGTGGCGGCCGGCGAGCGCCGCGACATCCAGGCCGAACTGGTCCGGGCGTTCGCCGAGGGGCCCGGCATCGCGGTCTTCCAGGGCGCCTTCCCGGACACGTCGGTCGTCGACCATACGACCGCCGTCTTCGACGCCCTGATCGCCGAGCAGCGTGCCTCGGGCGCGGGCGCCGGGGATCACTTCGCCAAGCCGGGGGCCAACGACCGGGTGTGGAACGCCCTGGAGAAGGCCGCCCTCCAAGACCCCGAGGCGTTCGCCGACTACTACGCGAACGACATCCTGGCCCTGGCGTCGGCCGCCTGGCTCGGCCCCGGCTACCAGGTCACCTCGCAGGTCAACGTCGTCCACCCGGGCGGCGCGGCGCAGACGGTGCACCGCGACTACCACCTCGGCTTCCTCTCCAACGAGGTCGCCGCCGGCTACCCGGCTCATGTGCACCGCCTCTCCCCCGTGCTCACGCTCCAAGGGGCGGTCGCGCACTGTGACATGCCGGTCGAGTCGGGCCCGACGATGTACCTGCCGCACTCCCAGAAGTACGAGCCGGGCTATCTGGCGTGGCGACTCCCGCAATTCCAGGCCTACTTCGAGGCCAACCACATCCAACTCCCCCTCGCCAAGGGTGATGCCGTCTTCTTCAACCCCGCGCTCTTCCACGCGGCCGGCACCAACCGCACGGCGGACGTCCGGCGCATGGCCAACCTGCTCCAGGTGTCCTCCGCGTTCGGGCGGGCGATGGAGACGGTGGACCGCGAGGCGGTGACCAACGCGGTCTTTCCCGTACTGCTGAAGCGCAAGGCCGAGGGCGCGGGCGAGGAGTGGCTGGACACGGTCGTCGCGGCCTGCGCCGAGGGCTACCCCTTCCCGACCAACCTCGACAGCGACCCGCCGGTCGACGGCCTTGCCCCGTCCTCGCAGGCCGACGTCGTACGCCGTGCGGTGCGCGAGGAATGGACCCCGCAGGCGCTCCGCGAGGAGCTGCGCGCCGGTGCCGAGCGACGCGAGAGCTGAGGAACACCGTGGGACTTCTCGACGACAAGGTCGTCCTCGTGAACGGCGGCAGCCAGGGCGTGGGCGCCGCGATCGCCCGGGCCGCGGTGCGCGAGGGCGCGATGGTGGCCGTCACCGGCCGCCGTCCCGAGCCCGGTGAGGCCCTGGTGGCCGAGCTGACCGAGGCGGGCGGCAAGGCGATGTTCGTACGGGCCGACCTGACGGACGCCCAGCAGGCGAAGGCGTCCGCGGCCGAGGTGATCGCCGCGCAGGGCCGGGTGGACTGTCTGGTGAACTCCGCCGGGCTCACCTCGCGCGGCACGCTGCTCGACACCACGCCCGAGCTGTTCGACCAGCACATCGCGATCAACCTGAAGGCGCCGTTCTTCGCGATGCAGACAGTGGTGGCCGACATGGTGGCGCGCAAGGCGCCCGGCACGGTCGTCAACATCATCACGTCCTCGGCGCACGGCGGGCAGTCCTTCCTGGCTCCGTACGTCGCCGCGAAAGCCGGGCTGATGGGCCTGACCCGCAACGCCGCGCACGCGCACCGCTTCGACCGGGTCCGGATCAACGGGCTGAACATCGGCTGGACCGCGACCGAGGGCGAGGACGCGACCCAGCGGGCCTTCCACGGCGCCAGCGACGACTGGCTCCAACAGGCCGCCGAACGCCTCCCGATGGGCAAGCTCGGCCAGCCGGACGAGATCGCCGACTTCGTGGTGTTCCTGCTGTCCGAGCGGTCCGGGGTGGTCACCGGTTCGGTGATCGACTGGGACCAGAACGTGCTCGGCGGACTCGACTAGACCTCCCCCTTCCTCCGCTCGTTCGGCGGACTCGACCAGACCTCCCCCCTCCTCCGCTCGTACCGCCTTTAAGGAGCCGCACGACCATGCGCATCGGAATCCTCGGCCTCGGCCGCATCGGCGCCTTTCACGCCGAGACCCTCTCCGGACTCGACGCGGTCGAGTCCCTCGTCGTGGCCGACCCGTTCGCGGAGGCCGCGAAGAAGGCCGCCGACCGGTTCGGCGCCGAGGTCGCGGACTCCCCCGAGGCCGTGCTGGCCGCCGGGGTGGACGGTGTCGTGATCGCCGCGGCGACGGACGCCCACCCGGGCCTGATCCTCGCCGCGGTCGAGGCGGGCGTCCCCGTCTTCTGCGAGAAGCCCGTCGCGAAGACCATGCGCGAGGGCGTCGAGGTGCTCAAGGCCGTCCGGGGCAGCGACGTGCCGATCCAGATCGGCTACAACCGCCGCTTCGACGCCGGCTTCGTGGCCGCGCGCGCCGCTGTCCGGTCCGGCGAACTGGGCAAGCTGCACACCGTACGGTCGACCACGCTGGACCCGGCGCCGCCGCCGGCCGCGTACATCGCCGCCTCCGGGGGCATCTTCCGGGACTGCAGCGTGCACGACTTCGACATCATCCGCTGGGTGACCGGCCACGAGGTGACCGAGGTGTACGCGGTGGGCGGCAACCGGGGCGCCGAGTACATCAAGGAGGCGGGCGACGCCGACACCACCGGCGCGATCCTCACCCTGGACGACGGCACCATCGCGGTGGTCTCCAACTCCCGCCACAACGGCCGTGGTCACGACGTCCGCATGGAGATCCACGGCTTCGACGACACCATCGCCGTGGGCCTGGAGGACAGGCTCCCGCTACGCTCGGTCGAACCCGGCGTGACCTTCCCGGCGGGCACCCCGTACGACTTCTTCATGGACCGCTTCGCCGCCGCCTACCGCGCCGAACTCACCGCGTTCACCGAGGTCGTGGCCGGCACCCGGCCCTCGCCGTGCACGGTCGCCGACGCCCTGGAGGCCGGCTGGATCGCCGACGCGTGCACACTTTCCCTGCACGAGCACCGCCCCGTCACGGTCCAGGAGGTACGGCAGGCCTGAGCGGGCTGACGACGGCGGCGCCGCGCACACCGACCCCGGTGCACGCGGCGCCGCCGTCGTCGTCAGGCGCCGCAGGAACGCAGGAACTTACGGGTGCGCTCCGCGATGGGGAACGGCCTGTCCGGCTCGCACGGGTACATGTCCTGCTCGACGATCGCGAACAGCTCCACACCCAGCCGCTGTGCCGCGATCAGCACCGGCTCCAACTCCGGTACGCCGGACGGCGGTTCGCACATCACCCCGCGCGCCACAGCCGGCCCGAACGGCACCTCGTTCGCTGTTACGTCCGCCAGGATCTCCGGGTCGACCTGCTTGAGGTGGAGATAGCCGATGCGTTCGGCGTACGTCTCGATCAGCTTGACGCTGTCGCCGCCGCAGTAGGCGTAGTGCCCGGTGTCCAGGCAGAGGTTGACCAGTTCGGAGTCGGTCGAGTCGAGGAAGCGCTCGACGTGGTCCTCGGTGTCGATGTGGGTGTCGGCGTGCGGATGCACGACGATGTCGAGGCCGTACGTCTCCTTGACCTCGTGCCCGAGACGTTCCATGCCCTTGGTGAGGTGGGCCCACTGCGCGCCGGTCAGCTCCGGCGGCTCCAGGATCTCGGCGGTCTTGTCATCCCGCCAGAAGGAGGGGATGACGACCAGATGCCGCGCGCCCATCGCCTGGGTGAGCGCGGCGACCTGGCTGACGTGCTCCCAGGTGGCGTCCCAGACGGAGGGGCCGCGGTGCAGGCCGGTGAAGACCGTGCCCGCGGAGACCAACAGGTCGCGCTTGGCGATCTCGTCGGTGAGCAGGGCCGGGTCGCTCGGCAGATAGCCGTACGGGCCCAGCTCGATCCAGGAGTAGCCGGCCTCGGCGACCTCGTCCAGGAAGCGCTGCCACGGCACCTGTTGGGGGTCGTCAGGGAACCAGACGCCCCAGGAGTCGGGGGCGGAGCCCACCCGGATGCGGTCCAGAAGGGGGCGGTCGGGCATGTCAGGAGGTCCCTTCGGGCGAAGCGGTAGCCGGAGCGGTCACCGGAGCCTTGAGGTCCCTCTCCCCGGGGAGACCCTCCACGTCGACACCGCGGACCTGGGCCAACTCGTTCTTCAGGGCTACGAGTTCGGTGCCGCCGGCCATGTGGTTGGTCAGTTCGTCGAGGGTGATCTCGTTGCGCTCCGCACTGAGTTCGAGGGTGCCGAGACGCAGCACGCTGAAGTGGTCGCCGACCATGTAGGCGTGGTGCGGGTTGTGGGTGATGAAGATGACGCCGAGGCCGCGGTCGCGGGCGGCGGCGATGTACTTCAGCACGACGCCGGACTGCTTGACGCCGAGCGCGGCCGTCGGCTCGTCCAGGATCAGCACGCGGGCGCCGAAGTAGACGGCGCGGGCGATGGCGACGCACTGGCGCTGGCCGCCGGAGAGTGTGCCGATGGGCTGTTCCAGGTCGTCCAGGATGATGCCCATGTTGCGCAGCTCTTCGTCCGCCGTCTTCTTCATCCTCTCGATGTCGAGGCGGCGGATCGGCCAGGGGCCCTTGGTCATCTCGGAGCCGAGGAAGAAGTTGCGCCACACCGGCATCAACGGGACGGTGGCCAGGTCCTGGTAGACGGTGGCGATGCCGCGGTCGAGGGCCTGGCGCGGGGTCGAGAAGTGCACCGGTTCGCCGTCGACGAGGAACTCGCCCTCGGTGTGCTGGTGCAGCCCCGAGATGATTTTGATGAGGGTGGACTTGCCGGCGCCGTTGTCGCCAAGGACGCAGGTGACCTGGCTGGGGCGGACGGTGAGGTCTACGCCGTGCAGGGCGCGGATGTTGCCGTACGACTTGCCCGCGTTGCGCAGCTCCACGAGAGGGGCTTCGCCCTGGGGGACGGTGTCCTTGAGGATGGCGCCATGGGTGCCGGTTCCATTGCTTGTCATAGGGGTCACCTCCGGGTCGCTGTGCGCTGGACCCACAGATTGATCATTACGGCGCCGAGCAGCATCACGCCGAGGAACGCCTTGAACCAGTCGGGGTTCCAGCCGGCGTAGACGATGCCCTGCTGCACCATGCCGAACATGAACGCGCCGAAGACCGGGCCGATCGCGGAGCCCGCGCCGCCGGTCAGCAGGCAACCGCCGATCACCGCCGCGGAGATGTAGATCAGCTCCTGGCCGACTCCCTCGCCCGACTGCACGGTGTTGAAGGAGAACAACTGGTGCATGCCGATGAACCAGGCGCCGAAGCCGACCAGCATGAACAGCGAGATCTTGGTGAAGGCCACCGGAACACCGACGGCCCGCGCGGACTCCTTGTTGCCGCCGACCGCGAAGACCCAGTTGCCGTACTTGGTGCGCAGCAGCACCCAGGTGGCGATGGCCGCGAAGACCAGCCACCACACGATGGTGATCTTCACCTGGACGCCGCCGATGTCGAAACTCGACGCGAAGACCTTCTTGGCCTGGTCGAAGCCGTCCATGGTGCTGATGTCGTCGGTCGCCACATTGCCGGTGACCAGCTTGGTGACCGCCAGGTTGACACCTTGCAGGATCAGGAAGCTGCCCAGGGTGACGAGGAAGCTGGGCAGCCCGGTCTTGACCACCAGCCAGCCGTTGAGGAAGCCGATCCCCAGCGACACGACCAGCGCGGCGATCACACCGACCCATACGTTCATGGTCAGTTGGTAGCTGAGCATGCTCGCGGTGAGCGCGGAGGTGATCACGGCGACACCGGCCGACAGGTCGAACTCCCCGCCGATCATCAGCAGAGCCACCGGCAGCGCCATGATGCCGATGGTCGACGACCCGTAGAGGACGTTCGCCATGGAGCCGGCCTCGCGCACCGGCGGCGCCGAGATCAGGAAGAACACGTAGACCGCGGCGGCGCCGAGGAAGACGCCGACCTCGGGGCGGGCCAACAACCTGAGTGCCAGGGGGCGTTGGGTGGTCCGGCCGTCGGTCTGCTGCGGGCCGGAGGCCGGCGGTGAGGTCACCGCCGGCTCGGCATGCTGGGTCATGCTCATCACCGGGTTCCGTTGGCGGCGAACTTGGCGACGCTCTCGACGTTGGTCTTGTCGACGAAGGCCGGTCCGGTCAGCACGGGCTGCTCACCGCCGCCGCTGTAGTTGCCGTTGTTCTTGTAGAGCCACAGCGAGTCCACGGCCAAGTAGCCCTGGAGGTACGGCTGCTGGTCCACGGCGAACTCGATGGTGCCCTTGCTGATGGCGCTCGTCAGGTCCTTGTTCAGGTCGAAGGTGGCGATCTTCGCCTTGCTGCCCGCGTCGGACACCGACTGCACGGCGGTCAGCGCGAACGGGGCGCCGAGCGTGACCACGTAGTCGATGGCCTTGTCCTGCGTGAGCTTGGCGGTGATGGTCGACTTCACGGACGGCATGTCGGTGCCGTTGACGTTCAGTGTCTCGGTGGTTCCGCTGAACGTCTTCTTCACGCCGTCGCAGCGCTGGGTCAGACCGATGTTGCCCTGCTCCTGGATGACACAGACGACCTTCTTGGCGCCTTCCGAGTTCAGCTTGCTGCCGAGCGCCTCGCCGGCGACGGTCTCGTCCTGGCCGAAGAACTCCAGCAGTCCGAGGCTCTTCCAGTCGCTGACACCGGAGTTGAGGCCGACCACGGGTATGTTCGCGGACTTGGCCTTGCTAAGGACGTCCTTCATCGCGTCGGGCTTGGCGAGGGTGATCGCGATGCCGTCGACCTTCTGGTCGATGGCGTTCTGGACCAGGTTGGCCTGGTTGCCCGCGTTCGGGTCCGCCGAGTAGATGAGCTTGATGTTGTCCTTGGCGGCGGCTGCCTCGGCGCCCTTGCGGACGATGTCCCAGAACGTGTCACCGGGTGCCTGGTGCGTGACCAGGGCGACCGTCATCCGCGGCGTGGTGGCCTTGCCCGCGGAGGCGCCGTCGGCGCTCTCCTCGGCCTTCTTGCCGCCCGAGCTGCTGGAGCAACCAGCGAGGGTCAGGGCCGCTGCCGCGGCCACGGCTACGAAGGGGGCCATTCTGCGGAAGCGGGTCTGAGAAGAGCGGTCCATCTTTCCTGCACCTCACTGTGCTACGGAAGAAAGGGAGCAGGGATCACAAGGATCCGGGGCCCGGGATCTGCGGAGATTCCGGGTCTTGCGCTACGAAAAGCGGCTGTCGTGTTGGGACGGAATCCAATCCCTGGGCGCGTCCGCTGTCAATACTTTGTTAAGACATCATTTCACGATCAGGTCCGAATGTAAGTACAAACTATTGACAGCGCACCCCTCCGAGTCCTACACCTGGTAAGCGGCAGGCCCGCTGGGACCCGCACACCCCCGCAGCTCGATCGAGGAGCGTCGCGCATGGCCGAGTCAGCCCAGTCCTTCGATCTGATCACGATGGGCCGCATCGGGGTGGATCTCTACCCGCTGCAGACAGGCGTGCCCCTGGAGCGCGTGGAGACCTTTGGCAAATTCCTCGGCGGTTCGGCCACCAACGTGGCGGTCGCGGCCGCCCGGCTCGGCCGCAGCACCGCGGTGATCACCCGCACCGGCGACGACCCCTTCGGCACCTATCTGCACGAGGCGCTCAGGGAGTTCGGCGTGGACGATCGCTGGGTCACGCCGGTCGCCGACCACCCAACCCCGGTCACATTCTGCGAAATCTTCCCGCCGGACGACTTCCCGCTGTACTTCTACCGGCAGCCCAAGGCTCCCGACCTGGAGATCCGCACCGACGAGCTGGACTACTTCGCGATCCGGAAGGCCCGCGTCTTCTGGATCACCGGCACCGGTCTGAGCGAGGAGCCGAGCCGCTCCGCCACGCTCGCCGCCCTCAAGGCGCGCGACAGGGCGGGCATCACCGTCTTCGACCTCGACTGGCGCCCGATGTTCTGGCGGGACCCGGAGGAGGCTCGCCCGTACTACGCCGAAGCGCTGCGTCATACGACGGTCGCGGTGGGCAACCTCGACGAGTGCGAAATCGCCACCGGCGTCCGCGAACCGCGCGCCTGCGCCCAGGCACTGCTCGACGCGGGCGTCGAACTCGCAGTCGTCAAGCAGGGTCCCAAGGGCGTCCTGGCCATGCACCGCGACGGCAGGACCGCCGAGGCGCCACCGGTCCCGGTCGAGGTGCTCAACGGCCTCGGTGCGGGCGACGCGTTCGGCGGCTCGCTGTGCCACGGGCTGCTGTCCGGCTGGGAGTTGGAGACAACCATGCGGTACGCCAACGCGGCCGGCGCCCTCGTCGCCTCCCGGCTCGCCTGCTCCTCCGCGATGCCGACCGGGTCCGAGGTCGAGGATCTCCTCGTGAGCGCCGAAGCAAGCGCCGGAGTTGGCGCCCGAGTGAGCGGCTGAGCACGCCGTGGAGTACGCGGCCGACCGAGCCACCCTTGAACGGAGCTTCTCTTGAGCATCAGCATCGCCGACCTGGTCACGGTCAGGGCCCGGCATCCGGAGGCCGTCGCCGAGGCGGCCGCCCGCCGGGTGCGCCGCCCACTGCTCGGTGACAGCGGCCGGCTGATGATCGTGGCCGCCGACCATCCGGCGCGCGGCGCCCTCGGTGTCGGCGACCGCCGAAGCGCCATGGCGAACCGGGCCGCCCTGCTGGAGCGCCTTTGCGTCGCGCTGTCGCGGCCGGGCGTCGACGGGGTGCTGGCCACCGCCGACATACTGGAGGACCTGCTCCTGCTCGGCGTCCTCGACGGCAAGGTCGTGATGGGCTCGATGAACCGCGGCGGCCTGGCCGGCGCCACCTTCGAGATGGACGACCGGTTCACCGGCCACCGCGCCCAGGACATCGCCCGGCTCCGCTTCGACGCGGGCAAGCTGCTGCTCCGTATCGACTACGCCGACCCGGGCTCGCTGACCACCCTGGAATCCACCGCGCGCGCCATAGACGACATGGCGGCGGCTCAACTCCCCCTGTTCGTCGAGCCGTTCATCTCCCGCCGGATCGACGGCGCGGTCCGCAACGACCTGTCCGCCGAGGCCGTCATCCGCTCGATCGCCATCGCCTCGGGCCTGGGCGGCACCTCCGCCTACACCTGGCTGAAGCTCCCCGTCACCCACGACCCGGACGACATGGCCGAGGTCCTGGAGACGTCGACCCTGCCCGCCGTCCTCCTCGGCGGTGAGGTCGGGGACGACCAGGAAGGCGCGTACGAACGCTGGCGCAAGGCGCTGCGCCTGCCCACCGTCCAGGGCATGGTCGTCGGCCGCTCCCTGCTGTACCCCGCCGAGGGCAGCGTGGAGACGGCGGTGGACACGGCCGTGAGTCTGTTGTGAACCGGAGGCACACAATGACCAGTGCGTATCACCTTCCCGCCGGAAAGGCCCTGGGTGGCCCCTACGTCGTGGACGTCAGCCCCGAGTCCGCCGACTGGGGCTACTCCAGCCTGCGCGTCCTGGAACTGCCGCCGGGCGGCGGGCACACCTTCGACACCGGCGACAGCGAGTGGATCGTGCTGCCGCTGAGCGGCGCCTGCACCGTCGCCACCGACGACGACTTCGGTCACGAGACCTTCCAACTCCACGGCCGGAAGAGCGTGTTCACCGCCGTCAGCGACTTCGCGTACGTCCCACGCGATGCCCGTACGACGATCTCGTCGACCGGCGGCGGACGCTTCGCCCTCACCGGCGCGCGCTGCACCCGCCGCCTGCCCGCCCGTTACGGCCCCGCCTCGTCGGTGCCGGTGGAGCTGCGCGGCACCGGCAACAGCTCGCGTCAGGTCAACAACTTCGGGGCCGCAGGGGTCTTCGAGTGCGACAAGCTGATCGCCGTCGAGGTGATCACCCCGGGCGGCAACTGGTCGTCGTTCCCTCCGCACAAGCACGACGAGCACCGCCCCGGCGAGGAGTCCGTCCTTGAGGAGATCTACTACTTCGAGTTCGCCGACCACGAGGGCACGCCCGGCCTCGGCTACCAGCGCGTCTCCCCGTCCGGGCAGGGCCGTAACACGGACGTTCTGGCCGAAGTGCGCGGCGGAGACGTCGTGTTGATCCCCGACGGCTGGCACGGGCCCTCGATGGCGGTGCCCGGCCACCACATGTACTACCTCAACGTCATGGCGGGCCCCGAGGACGACCGCTCCTGGCTGATCTGCGACCACCCCGATCACGCCTGGGTCCGCTCCACCTGGCCGCAGCAGCCCGTCGACCCCCGCCTCCCCCTCTACACGGCACCGGAGAAGTCCTGATGAGCACCCCCACCCGCCGTCTGACCGTCGCCCAGGCCCTGGTGCGCTTCCTGTCGGTCCAGTACACCGAGCGCGACGGCGTGCGGCACCGGCTGATCGCCGGTACCTGGGGCATCTTCGGGCACGGGAATGTGGCAGGCATCGGCCAGGCGCTCCTGGAGGCGGGCGAGGAGGCGATGCCGTACCACCAGGGCCGCAACGAGCAGGCCATGGTGCACGCGGCGGTCGGCTACGCCCGCCACCTGGACCGGCTGTCCACGCAGGCGGTCACCAGCTCCATCGGACCGGGCGCCACCAACCTCGTCACGGGTGCCGCGCTGGCCACGATCAACCGCCTGCCGGTCCTGCTCCTCCCCGGCGACTACTTCGCCACCCGCGCCGCCGACCCGCTCCTCCAGCAGTTGGAGCACCCGGTCGAGGCGGACCTGTCGGTCAACGACACGCTGCGCCCGGTGTCCCGCTACTTCGACCGGATCACGCGCCCCGAGGCTCTGATCCCGTCCGCCCTGAACGCCATGCGCGTGCTCGCCGACCCGGTGGAGACCGGAGCCGTAACTCTCGCTCTGCCGCAGGACGTTCAGGCCGAGGCATACGACTGGCCCGAGGAGTTCTTCGCCGAGCGCGTCTGGCACGTACGGCGGCCCGCGCCCGACCCGTTCGAGCTGGCGGAGGCGGTGGCGGCGATCCGGGCCGCCGAGCGCCCGCTGATCGTGGCGGGCGGCGGGGTCCACCACAGCCGGGCCGAGGAGGCGCTGAAGGCGCTGGTGGACGCCACCGGCATCCCGGTCGCGTCGACCCAGGCGGGCAAGGGCTCACTCCGCCACGACCACCCCGCCGACCTGGGCGGCATCGGCCACACCGGCACGGCGGTCAGCGACGACCTCGCACGCGGCGCCGACCTCGTCATCGGCGTCGGCACCCGCTACACCGATTTCACCACTGCTTCCGGCACCCTTTTCCAGAACCCGGACGTCCGCTTCGTCAACCTCAACATCACCGCGTTCGACGCCCACAAGCTGGCCGCGCGGACGCTGGTCTGCGACGCGAGGGCGGGGCTAACGGCGTTGACGGAGGCACTGTCCGGCCACCGTGTGAACTCGGCTTACGAGGCCGAGTACCGCGTCGGCAAGGGCCGCTGGGAACAAGTTGTTGACGCCGCTTTCACCGCCGCCGACGAGAACGCCGTACCGACCCAGACGCAGGTGCTCGGCGCCCTCGACGCGATCGTGGGCGACGACGACGTGGTGATCAACGCCGCCGGTTCACTCCCCGGCGACCTGCACAAGCTGTGGCGGGCGCGCAGCCCCCGCCAGTACCACCTGGAGTACGGCTACTCCTGCATGGGCTACGAGATCCCGGCCGGCATCGGCGTCCAGCAGGCCGCCCCTGACACGCCCGTCTGGTCGCTGGTCGGCGACGGCACCTACCTGATGATGCCGACCGAGATCGTCACCGCCGTCCAGGAGGGCCTGCCCGTCAACCTGGTCCTGATCCAGAACCACGGCTACGCCTCGATCGGCGGCCTCTCCGAGTCGGTCGGCGGAGAGCGCTTCGGCACCGCCTACCGCTACCGGGCCGCCGACGGCACCTTCTCCGGCGCCCCGCTCCCGGTCGACCTCGCCGCCAACGCGGCGAGCCTCGGCATGGACGTGCTGCGCGCCAAGACGGTGCGCGAACTGCGCGAGGCCCTTGCTACCGCCCGCGCCTCGGACCGGCCGACGTGCGTGTACGTCGAGACGGACACCGTCACCGCGACCGCGCCCCCGGCCGAGGCCTGGTGGGACGTTCCCGTGGCCCAGGTCGCGTCCCGCGAGGCCGCGACGACGGCCCGCTCGGCCTACGACCGCAAGGTCGCCGACCGCCGCCACCACCTCTGAACTCCCCTCCCCCGAAAGGCCCTTGCACCATGAAGACGATCACCCACTGGATCGACGGCAAGCCCGTCGAGGGCACGTCCGGCCGATTCGGACCCGTATACAACCCGGCCACCGGCGCACAGGAGAAGCAGGCCGCCTTCGCGACCGTGGATGAGGTGGACGCCGCCGTGGCCTCCGCGAAGGCCGCGTTCGAGAGCTGGGGCACGGCCTCGATCGCCAAGCGCACGGCGATCCTGTTCAAGTACCGCGAGCTGCTGGACGCGCACCGCGACGAGATCGCCGAGCTGATCACCGCCGAGCACGGCAAGGTCCACTCGGACGCGCTCGGCGAGGTCGCGCGCGGCATGGAGATCGTGGAGCTGGCCTGCGGGATCAGCGTGCAGCTGAAGGGTGAACTGTCCACGCAGGTCTCGACCCGCGTCGATGTCGCCTCGATCCGCCAGCCGTTGGGCGTCGTCGCGGGCATCACGCCGTTCAACTTCCCGGCCATGGTGCCGATGTGGATGTTCCCGATCGCCATCGCATGCGGCAACACCTTCGTGCTGAAGCCCAGCGAGAAAGACCCGTCGGCGTCCTTCCGGCTGGCCGAACTCGCCTCCGAGGCGGGCCTGCCGGACGGTGTACTGAACGTCGTACAGGGCGACAAGGTGGCCGTCGACCGCATCCTGGAGCACCCGGACATCGAGGCGGTCTCCTTCGTCGGCTCGACCCCGATCGCCAAGTACATCCAGCTCAAGGCAGTTGAGCACGGAAAGCGCGTGCAGGCCCTGGGCGGCGCCAAGAACCACATGCTGGTCCTGCCGGACGCGGACCTGGACTTCGCGGCCGACCAGGCGATCAACGCGGCGTACGGTTCGGCGGGCGAGCGCTGCATGGCCGTGTCGGTCGTGGTCGCGGTGGGCGACACGGGTGACGAGCTGGTGGCCAAGATCGCCGAGCGCGCCGGAAAGCTGCGCATCGGCCCCGGCAACGACCCGGCGAGCGAGATGGGCCCGCTCATCACGCGCGAGCACCGCGACAAGGTCGCGTCGTACGTCGCGTCGGCCGCCGAGCAGGGCGCCGAGGTCGTCGTCGACGGCACCGGCTGCTCGGTCGACGGCCACGAGGAGGGCTTCTTCCTCGGCGTCTCCCTCCTGGACAAGGTGCCGCTGACGGCGGACGCGTACCGCGACGAGATCTTCGGCCCGGTGCTGGTCGTGGTCCGCGCGGAGTCGTACGACGAGGCCATCAAGCTGATCAACGACTCCCGTTGGGGCAACGGCACCGCGATCTTCACCCGGGACGGCGGCGCCGCCCGGCGCTTCCAGCTGGAGGTCAAGGCGGGCATGGTCGGCGTGAACGTGCCGATCCCGGTCCCCGTCGGCTACCACTCCTTCGGCGGCTGGAAGGACTCCCTCTTCGGCGACCTGCATGTGTACGGCAACGACGGCGTCGCCTTCTACACCCAGGGCAAGGTGATCACCACGCGCTGGCCGGACCCGTCCGACGCCGGGATCAACCTCGGTTTCCCCAGCCACTCCTGACCCGTGCCGACGATCCGAGAGGAGGAGCCCCCGTGGCCGCGACCCGTGACCGCTCCCGTGCCGTGACCGCCCCCGCGCTCGACGCCGTGAACTTCGCCCTGAACCGCAGCAGTCCGGTGCCGTTGTACTACCAGCTCGCGCAGCAACTGGAGGCGGCGATAGAGCACGGGTCCCTCGCCCCGGGAAATCTCCTGGGCAACGAGGTCGATCTCTCCGTGCGCCTGGGCCTGTCCCGGCCCACGGTCCGCCAGGCGATCCAGTCCCTCGTCGACAAGGGCCTGTTGGTGCGCCGGCGCGGGGTCGGTACGCAGGTGGTGCACAGCCAGGTCAAGCGGCCACTGGAACTCAGCAGTCTCTACGACGACCTGGAGTCGGCAGGGCAGGGCCCATCCACGCAGGTGGTGCGCAACGAGGGCGTGCCCGCGACCGCCGATGTCGCGGCCGCCCTCGGCGTCGCGGAGGGCAGCGAGGTCACGCTCCTGGAGCGGCTGCGCGCCACGCACGGCCAGCCCATGGCCTTCCTCTGCAACTACCTGCCCGCGAATCTGCTCGAACTCGACGCCACCCGGCTGGAGTCGACCGGCCTGTACCGGATGATGCGCACCGCCGGCATCACCCTGCACAGCGCCCGCCAGACCGTCGGCGCCCGCTCGGCCACCGCCGAGGAGGCCGCCCGCCTCGACGAGAAGGAGGGGGCGGCACTGCTCACCATGCAGCGCACGGCGTACGACGACACGGGCCGTCCGGTCGAGTACGGGACGCACATCTACCGTGCGTCGCGGTACGCGTTCGACTTCCAGTTGCTGGTCAGAAACTGACGTACGCGAACCCGGAAAAGAGCTTGTTCGAGCCGAGGCCGCGCTCGCCCCGAGCACGCGCTTGAGTTGTTGGGATTCCGGTGGCCTTCGGCCTGGTCAGCGGGCGACGGAGGAGTCCCCGCGGAACGCCCCGGCCACCACGGGTACCAGCTGTCGCTCGATCTGCTCGGCGGACATGGCGGCCAGCTCGACGCCGATGGGTGCGAGCGCGAGCCAGTTCAGCAGGCCGGCCGCACATCGCGTACGGAAGATCAGCTCCTGCTCGTCGACTCCGGGAAGGTTGGGTGTCAGCACCCGGAGGGCCTCCCGGCGGCTCTGGTCGAACTTGCCGGTCAGCCGCTCCCACCCCTGGGGCGGATCGATGCCGACGCGCGCGACAGTCCGCATCACCGCCAGGTCCTGTCCACCGGCCGCCAGCGCGCGCACCATCGGCCCGGCGAAGGCTCCCGCCACCTCCTGCAGTGTCGAAGTGGAGCCAAGGGAACCGAGTGCCAGGATCTGCGCGTCCAGATACCGTTCCAACGCGTGCTCGATCGCCGAGTCGCACAGTGCCTTCAGCGACCCGAAGTGGTAACTCACCGCTGCGACGTTGGCTCCGGCGCGAGCTGTGATCTCGCGGAGTGTCACGCCCTCCTGGCCTCGCTGCGCGAGCAACTCCAGGGCGGCCGTCTGCAGACCGTCCCGCGTGCGCTGACCGGCCTCTCGGCGCAGGTCCGTCTTTTCCTCCCGCATCACAGCATGAACTCAAGCAGATGCTTGACTTCATTGTCAAACAGCCGTCCCGTGGATCGCGACTGGACTCGACCGGATCCAGCCCCAGGGGTGAGCACGCCCGCCACCAGACAACTCAAACATCTGCTTGACATCCTTCACTACCGTTCATAAATTAAAGCGAGCGTTTGATTTATCAAGGAAGCGCGAGGGACCGTTGCGACGGGTCTCAGATCCTGAGAACCAACCTGGAGGAACACGACATGAAGTTGCTCAGCCGGAAGACGATCACCGCCACGGCCGCGATAGCGATCCTGGGCGGTCTTTCCATCGCCGCTGCGCCGACACAGGCCGCAAGCCCTGCCGTCAGCAGCGCGGCAGACCGCGCGGACCTGAGTCCCGGCGACCTGTCGAAGCTGCCGCTCACGGACCGCCACCTGACCAAGAAGGAGCGGGCCAACCTCGCAGTCGTCCTGCGCGCGTACCACGTGGCGGAGGGCGACAGCCTGGACGTCGACACGTTCGTCAACAGTTTCGCCAAGGACGGCGTCTTCAACGACGTGGTCGCCGGCCAGTCCTATCGGGGTGAGGCACTCGGAGGCGTTCCGACCTACATGGCAAACCTCTTCCCCGATGTCCACCGTGACCTCAAGCGCATCACCGTGAACGGTGACGTGGTCAGTATCGAGCTGTCGATCCAGGGCACGTTCGAAGGGCCGCTGCAGTCGCCGGCAGGCACCGTCAAGCCGACCGGCGCGAGGGTCGACGCGCCGACTGCCGACTTCTGGTACCTGCACAACGGCAAGGTCGAGAAGTTCAACTGCTTCGTCGGATACTCGACCATGTACGCCCAGATGGGCGTGAACTTCGACTGGGCGTCGGCGGTGGACAAGCCCTGAGGTCGTTCGCCGGCGGGTGATGCCCGGCGCTACCGGCCGCGCCTCACCTGCCCGCTCGTCCTGGCCGCAGGACGAGCGGGATCGGTCGTATCCCCGGAAAACAGCCTGTGCGAGCCGAGCTTCGCTCGACCCGCACAGGCTGGGATGTGATCTGTAGCTGTGTATCTGTTCTGTGTCCGAGGGGGGACTTGAACCCCCACGCCCGATAAAGGGCACTAGCACCTCAAGCTAGCGCGTCTGCCATTCCGCCACCCGGACTAGGTGTCTGCCGCCTGGACGGGGGTGTTCCCCGCGGCGACATGCACAACAATACCAAGGTTTCGGAGCGCCTTTCACCTGCATATCCGGGCTGTCGGGGCGGGTACGCGGGCCCAGGTGGAGGTGCCTTACGAGGCTCACAGTGGGCGACCCGGGGACTACGCGGGAGACGGCGGGCGGCGCCCAGATCCTGGACGCCGCCCGCACCGTCCTCAGCTCACGGCATGAGGTGGTAGTCGGGGAAGTTGCCCGGCAGCCGCTCGCCCGCCGGTCCCTGCGTCACCGCGCGCACCAACAGTTCCCCGCCCACGAACGCGCCGCGCCACGACGCGCCGAAGCCGCCGAAGAGCTCGTCGCGGTCGCCGCGGGAACGGGGCTTGCCGTGACCGACCTTGAACGCCCGGATCTGCGGTGCCAGCCGGTCGTACGTGGACTTGTCGTCCGTCGACAGGGTGGCCACCAGCGCGCCGTTGGACGCGTTCATGGCGGCGAGCAGCTCGGCCTCGGTGTCGACCAGGACGATGGTGTCGACCGGGCCGAAGGGTTCCGCATGGTGCAGCGGCGAGGACGGGGGCGGGTTGAGGATCGTGACGGGATGGACGTACGCCGAGGTGTCCTGGCCCGGCAGGAAGCGCGCGTCGGACAGGTTGCCGCGGTGCAGCGGGACGGCGCCCCGGTCGATGGCCTCGGCGACCTGGTCGTGCAGGTCCTTGGCCTTGGCAGCGTTGATCACGGGGCCGAAGTCGAGGGACGGGTACGGGTCGTCGGGGTGCTCCACCGCGAGCGGGTGGCCGATGCGCAGGGTGCGGACCGCCGGGAGGTAGGCGTCCAGGAACTCGTCGAACAGGGTCCGCTGGACGACGAAGCGCGGGTAGGCGGTGCAGCGCTGCTTGCCGTAGTCGAAGAGCTTGGGGATGACCGCGGTCAGTGCGTCCCAGTCCGTGTGGTTCCAGATGCCCCAGGTGTTCAGCCCCTCCTGTTCCAGTACGTGTCGCTTGCCCAGGTCGGCGACGGCGGTGGCCACCGCGGCGCCCGTGTCGCGGCCGCCGACGAAGGAGACGCAGCCGATCTCGGGCGCGCGGACGAGGGCCTCGGACAGCTCGCCTCCGCTGCCGCTGACGAGGGTGACGGGGATCCCTTCGCGGGCGGCGAGCGCGCTGGCCAGGGTGAGACAGGCGACGCCGCCGTCGGTCGGGGTCTTGGCGATGACCGCGTTGCCTGCCAGTGCCTGTACCAGCATTGCGTGAACGAGCACGCTCATCGGGTAGTTCCAGCTCGCGATGTTGGACACGGGCCCGTCCAGCGGGGTCCGGCCTTGCACCATGGGCTCGATGCCGTCGACGTACCAGCGCACGCCGTCGATGGCCCGGTCCACATCGGCCTGGGCGAGCCGCCAGGGCTTGCCTATCTCCCAGACCAGCAGAAGGGCGAGCAGTTCGCGGTGCTCGGTCAGCGCGTCGAGGGTCGCCGCGACGCGGGCCCGGCGCTCCGCGAGTGGAACGTGGCGCCAGGCGCGGTGCTGGTCGAGTGAGGCGCGTACGGCCTGCTGGGCGGTGGCGCCGTCCAGACGCGGCGGGCCCGCGATGGGGCTGCCGTCGACGGGGCTGGTGGCGGGCAGCGCCCGGCCGTCCGCCTGCCAGGCGGAGCCCCAGAGGTTGAGAACCCGGTCGTCCCGGAACGCCTCCGGCGCCACCTGGAGGCAGCGCTGCCAGGCGTCGGCCCAGGATGTACCGGACTTCAGGACGAGGTTGGTGGTGTCGAGGGTGGTGGTCATTGGATGTCTCCGCTCTCGGTGCACAGTCGGGGGCGGGGGGCCCGGCTTCTGCCGAACCGCAGAAAGCTCAGACCCGCGCGAGCAGGTGTCGCGTACGTACGGAGTGGCTGTGAGGCAGCTGTGTCCGTACGGAGGAACGTAGTGAGGCCGCGATGTCTCCGGCAGTCACCTCACGTCAACTATGAGTGACGTCACGTTCCGTTTCGAGCTGGTTGAGCACCAGCCGCGCCGTCTCGGTCGGGGTGCCGCCCACGCGCACTCCGACCGCCTCCAGGGCCTTCTTCTTCGCCTGGGCGGTGCCCGACGAACCGGAGACGATGGCGCCCGCGTGCCCCATGGTCTTTCCTTCAGGGGCGGTGAATCCGGCGATGTAGCCGACGACGGGCTTGGTGATGTGGTCGCGGATGTACGCGGCCGCCCGTTCCTCGGCGTCGCCGCCGATCTCCCCGATGAGAACGATCAGTTCGGTGTCGGGGTCTTCCTGGAAGGCCGCCAGGCAGTCGATGTGGGTGGTGCCGACGACGGGGTCGCCGCCGATGCCGACACAGGTCGAGAAGCCGATGTCTCTCAGCTCGTACATGAGCTGATAGGTGAGAGTGCCGGACTTGGAGACCAGGCCGATACGGCCGGGCTTGGTGATGTCGGCGGGGATGATGCCCGCGTTCGACTCGCCGGGGCTGATCAGGCCCGGGCAGTTGGGGCCGATGACGCGCGTGCCCTTGGTGGCGGCGTACGCGTTGAAGACCACGGAGTCGTGGACCGGGATGCCCTCGGTGATGACGACGGCGAGTCCGATCCCGGCGTCGGCGGCCTCCAGCACGGCGGCTTTGGCGAAGGCCGGTGGAACGAAGACGACACTCACGTCCGCTCCGGTCGCCTCGATGCCTTCGCGCACCGACCCGAACACCGGGACGGCGCGGTCGTCGAAGTCGACGGTCCGGCCCGCCTTGCGCGGGTTGACGCCGCCGACGACATCGGTGCCGGCCGCGAGCATCCGCCGGGTGTGCTTCATGCCCTCGGCGCCGGTCATGCCCTGGACGAGGACCTTGGATTCCTTGGTGAGAAAGATGGCCATGTCCACTTCCTTCAGGCGGCGTTGGCGAGTTGGGCGGCACGGCGCGCGGCGCCGTCCATGGTGGTGGCCTGCTGCACCAGGGGGTGCGCGCGGTCGTCGAGGATGGCGCGACCGCGGACGGCGTTGTTGCCGTCGAGCCGGACCACCAGCGGCTTGGTCAGCCGGACGGTTTCCAGGGCCTGCACGATGCCGTCGGCGACCGCGTCGCAGGCGGTGATCCCGCCGAAGACGTTGACGAAGACGGACTTCACGTCCGGGTCGGAGAGGATCACGGACAGGCCGTCGGCCATGATCTGGGCGGAGGCTCCGCCGCCGATGTCGAGGAAGTTGGCCGGGCGGGCGCCGCAGCCGGCGACCACGTCGAGCGTCGACATGACCAGCCCCGCGCCGTTGCCGATGACTCCGACCTCGCCGTCCAGCTTGACGTAGTTGAGGCCCTTGGCGGCGGCCGCCGCCTCCAGCGGATCGTCGTGCTCGGTGTCCTTCTCGCCCCACCGCGCCTGCCGAAAACGGGCGTTGTCGTCGAGGGTGACCTTGCCGTCCAGGGCCAGGATCTGCCCCTTGGCCGTACGGACGAGGGGGTTCACCTCGACGAGGACGGCGTCCTCGCGCGTCAGCACCTGCCACAGCCGAACCAGCACGTCAACCGCCTGTGGTGGTAGGCCTGCTACCTGGATAATTTCGGTCGCCTTTGCGGACGTGACGCCTTCGGCGGGGTCGATCGGAATGCGCGCTACCGCTTCTGGCCTGGTCGCAGCCACCTTTTCGATCTCCATGCCGCCCTCGGCGGAGGCAATCGCGACGAATTGTCCGGCGGCCCTGTCGAGGACGTAGGAGACGTAGAACTCGCTCTCGACGTCCACGAGTTGGGCCAGCATCACGGTGCGAACCGTGTGACCCTTGATGTCCATTCCGAGGATCTGACGTGCCGTCAGCTCGGCCGCGGCCGGGTCCGCGGCGACTTTCACCCCACCCGCCTTGCCGCGCCCGCCGATCTTCACCTGGGCCTTTACCACCACATTGCCACCCAGTCGGCGGGCGATCTCGCGCGCCTCCTTGGGTGAGTCGGTGACCTCGGCCCGCGGCACCACGATGCCGTGCTCTTCGAAGAGTGCCCGCGCCTGGTGCTCATACAGGTCCATCATCAGGCTCCTGTCTTAAAAGTGCTGCACGCCCCCTGGACATCACCCATCGGATGCGGGATAACAATCTTCATACAGTATCCGTCGACTGTATGCAATGTGCCGAGCAGGGCTCAGGACCTGTGACGCCAGGGCGCTGGAAGCAACGGACAAGTGAGGTGACCTGTGACTACGAAGGCTCTTGAAGGCATCCGAGTCCTCGACATGACACATGTGCAGTCCGGTCCCTCGGCGACCCAGCTGCTGGCCTGGCTGGGTGCGGACGTCCTCAAGCTGGAGGCGCCGACCGGTGACATCACCCGTAGACAA